>DSAU01000371.1 GCA_011046315.1 bacterium | reverse complement strand
TTTATGAACCAAAGCCTGAGATACTACTGTATTCCAGAATTTTTCATTGATTCACCAACCGTCTGAACTCATCCTCTGAAATGATTTCAATACCCAGTTGCCGGGCTTTTTCTTCCTTTGAACCGGGTTCGGCGCCGACCACCACATAATCAGTATTTTTGCTCACCGCCGAGGCGGCGCGTCCGCCGAGCGACGCTACCAGTTGCTCTGCCTCGTGTCGGGTGAAATTTTCCAGCGCGCCAGTGAATACAAAGGTTTTTCCCGCCAGCGTCTGCGCCGGCGCGCTTTTTTTGGGAAATTGGATTTTGATACCAGCTTGCAACAGCCGGTCGATGGTCGCCAGATTGCCGGCTTCGCTAAAAAATTGGACAATGCTTTGGGCGCTCCGCGGTCCAATTTCATGAATCGAAATCAGCTCGTCATAATTTGCATGTTTTAATTTTTCTAGTGATTGAAAATGTTCTGCCAGCAAGCGTGCGGCGTGTTCTCCGACAAAGCGAATACCCAACGAATAGATAAAGCGCTCCAGCGAAACATCTTTACTTTTTTCCAGCGAGTCGATAATATTCTGGGCTGATTTTTCCGCCATTCGTTCCAATTGACTCCACTGGTCTTTGGTTAAAAAATACAGATCTGCCGGGCTTTTCACCAAACCATTATCAACCAACTGATTTACCAGTTTATCTCCCAATCCTTCGATATCCATAGCGTTGCGGCTGGCAAAATGGCGAATTTGCTGTTTGAGCTGGGCCGGACATGAAAGGTTCTGGCAGCGATGAGCAGCTTCATCGGGCAAACGAACCACATGTCCCCCACAGACCGGACATTTTGACGGCAACTGATATTTTGTTTGCTCGCCGCTACGCCGGCTGGTAATGACTTTAACCACTTCGGGAATCACGTCTCCGGCGCGCTGGATAACCGCCCAGTCGCCAACCCGGATATCCTTTTTATCAATCTCATCCTGGTTGTGTAACGTGGCTCGGCTGACTTCCACGCCGCCAATTTTCACCGGTTTCAAAATCGCCACCGGCGTGAGTGCGCCGGTTCTGCCCACCTGGGCGGTGATGTTCAAAATTTGGGTCGTTTCCTGTCGCGCGGGAAATTTGTAGGCAATCGCCCAACGGGGACTGCGGGTTTTAACACCGATGGTTTCGCGCTGACCAAAGTCGTTGACTTTGATGACCATGCCATCAATTTCGTGAGGCAACTGTTCTCGCTGTTCCAACAATTCATGATAAAAAGAAAACACAGATTCCAAATCCGGGCACAATCGCCGCAGCGGGGTTACCTTTAGCCCCCACTGCGAAATTGTGTCCAAAAATTGCCAGTGGCTTTCAAAATTGATCCCCACTGCCTGACCCATTCCGTAACAAAAAAAATCCAGCGGTCGGGAGGCAGTGATCTTCGGGTCCAATTGCCGCAGCGAACCAGCGGCTGCATTTCTCGGGTTGGCAAACAGCAGTTCGCCGTTTTGCTCCCGCTGGCGATTGAGCGTCTGAAAATCTTTGATGCTAAACACGGCTTCACCTCTGACTTCGAGCCGTTCCGGCGCTGAAATTTTATCTTCGATAAGATGCAGCGGGATAGTTTTGATCGTTTTTAAATTTGAAGTGATGTCTTCACCAACGAAACCATCTCCCCGGGTTGATCCTGTGGAAAATGCGCCGTTAATGTAGACGAGTTCCACGGCTAATCCGTCAAATTTTGGCTCGACAACATATTCAACCTTTGACTGCGGCGCTAACAATTTTTTAATGCGCTGGTCAAATTCCCTAATCTCGCCTTCATCAAATGCGTTGTCTAAACTTAGCATCGGCAGTGTATGTTCAATGGCTGCAAAAGCTTCCAGCGGCGCAGCGCCGACCCGTTGAGTGGGAGAATCCGGAGTGACCAGTTCGGGATGCCGATGCTCCAGCGTTTGCAATTCCCTCATCATTCGGTCATATTCTGCATCGGAAATTTCAGGATCATCGAGCACGTAATAGCGATAGTTGTGGTAATGAAGTTGTTTGCGTAGCTGTTGAATTTTCTGGTTAATGTTTTGATCTGACATTTTGGTTTTCCTTTTTTCGGTTCCAAGACGTAAAGTGGGCCAAGATTCATTTCATTCTCCAGAGCTTGTGTATAAATGGCTACAATCTAACCTTTAATCACGCCCAGCGGCTTCAACCGCGCCACTTTTTTGGAGATGCCGGCGCCGACTACCGCGTCCACTACATCGGAGACGTTCTTATAAGCCTCGGGCATCTCTTCATTGATCGTTGCCATGCTCGTCGCCATGATAAAGATTCCCTGATCTTCCAGTTCTTGTTTAATCGAACGCCCTTTTGCCTGCTGGATCGCTTTTTTGCGGCTGAGCAACCTGCCGGCGCCGTGACAGGTCGAACCAAATGTCTGTTCCATAGCCTGCTCAGTTCCAATCAGTACATAGGAAGCACGCCCCATATCCCCAGGAATCAACACCGGTTGACCCAAATCGCGGTAGCATTGAGGAAGCGCCGGATTTCCTGGTCCGAACGCCCGGGTAGCGCCTTTGCGGTGTACGCAGCACTTCACTTTTTTACCATTCACCTGATGGGTTTCCATTTTGGCGATATTATGAGCGACTTCGTAAACAATTTCCAACTGGACATCCCGTGGGCTCATTTGCAGCGCCCGCATCAATGCCTCCTGCACCCAGAAAGATATGATCTGCCGGTTGGCAAAGGCAAAATTAACCGCACTAACCATGGCGCCAAAATATTGTTTTCCTTCAGGCGAATTCACAGGAGCGCAACATAATTGACGGTCAGGAAGCTGGATGCCATATTTTTGTGCGGCATTCAACATGACGCGAATATAATCGTCACATATTTGATGCCCAAACCCGCGCGATCCGGTATGGATGCTGATTGTGATCTGTCCTTCAAAAAATCCCAGCCGGGAAGCGATATTAGCGTCAAATATTTGATCGATGTACTGCACCTCGACAAAGTGATTTCCCGAACCGAGCGTTCCCAGTTGTGGTCTGCCGCGTTTAAAGGCGCGGTCAGAAACGAACTCCGGTTCTGCTCCAGCCATCTCGCCGTTCTCCTCGATTTTGTCCAGATCCGCCTCGTTGCCGTAGCCGTTCTCAACCGACCAGCGCGCTCCCTTTTTCATTACTTGCTTCAATTGTTCGTTGCTGATTTTTAGCTTCCCTTTAGATCCAACACCGGAAGGAATATAGTTGAACAACCGATAGATAATGTTTTTAATTTTATCCTCAATGTCGCGCTTGTGCAATCCGGTTTTGAGCAAGCGCACGCCGCAGTTTATGTCATATCCGACGCCGCCGGGCGAAATCACGCCGCTGTCAACGTCAAACGCAGCCACACCGCCGATGGGAAAGCCATATCCCCAGTGAATATCCGGCATTGCCAGCGAATATTGCAAAATACCCGGCAATTGCGCCACATTCACCACCTGCTGCTCTGCATTATCTTCGCGAATTTTTAATAGCATTTTTTCCGAAGCATAGATTCGCCCCGGAACATTCATCTGGTTTTGTCGGGGAATTTCCCAGAGGAAGTCGTTCACTTTTTTAATTTTATAATCATTCATTGCCGCCTCCACCGTTGAAAATAAAAATGGTGAATTGTGAATGGCTTGATCCCACTCGCTGCGAAACTCACAGCTCACCATTCATGGAAAGCAAGTTATTTAGTGCGATAAAATTTTTAATCAGATATCAAAAACGATTTTGGTTTCCCAATGTTTAGCGCGTTGCTGGATTTCCAAATCGTGAAATGTAACCGCTTTAATCTCTTTTTTCAATTTATGATGACGTGGATTAAATTTTTCACCGATAGCCGTGGCTGATAGCTCGGTCTCAGTGAGCCTGTCGATTTCAAACTTATTAAAAATTTTTCTTTCAGTTAAATAAAGATAATTGAGTTCTGATAGCCAATTGACAATCAGTTCTTCCCGGTCGTTGCCGCTGGC
Source organism: bacterium (assembly GCA_011046315.1). Lineage (GTDB taxonomy): Bacteria > Zhuqueibacterota > Zhuqueibacteria > Thermofontimicrobiales > Thermofontimicrobiaceae > Kaytiofontadaptatus. Next base: position 3,695 of record DSAU01000371.1, on the reverse strand, counting down.
TTCGACAGTTTCTGCCAGCTCGGATTTTATTTTTTCCGCATCGGTGATAATATCGAACAAGGCATAACCGGCGTTCACATATAGATTTTTCAGAGATTCGCCGAAAACTTTTATTCTGATGTCACCGGAATGTTCCAGCTGCTCGTATCGTTTCGGAGAAGCCGCAGAGCTCATGACTCGTTTCCCTTTCTAAAAGTTATGGTTTCAATAAACAATTGACGCCATTAAAGATAACTAAATTCTTGAAAAATTGCAATAATTATCCTTTAAATGGCTCAAAAATTTTTAAGCTATTAATTTTACACAGCGGGGACAATGCTATTTGTCTGGTGGCAAAATTTTTCTCAGTAAATATGATAATTATTTTAATGGAGGATAAATAAATTTGAGTCATGGGAACTATTAATCCTCTACGAGGATATCGGAGTTGCGGCTTTGTTTTTTTTCTACACTAATACTACCTCTACGAGGTAAACCATTTTTTTATCGCAAGAGCATCGCAGCTATTTTGATATTGCAAACAATAAAAATTAAACAATCTCAATCCCGGTTTTTATAATTTCTTTTACAAACGGATCGTCTTCGGTAAAGTCTTGTGTATTGTAAGGGAGAATCTCTAAATCGTAGCTGATGGACAGAGTAATCGGTCTTATTTTTTTCTTGTCATCAAAGCGATCTCCAATAAAAAAATCAGACACCACGGCTAAGTCAATGTCGCTCCATTCGTTATAATTTCCATGGGCATAACTTCCGAATAGAATAGCGCGTTTTACAGGAATATTGTTCTCTTGAAGTGCAGCCAAAAATTTATAGATTGTCTTTTTTATTTTATCCGGGACTTGAGCCATCGATATTGTTCCTTCAATCGAAAGAATAATTATTCCGGAATGGCGCTGCAATTGACCGGAACAAGCGGTTTGTCTTTCCGGCTACTATTGAACTGCAACGCCTGGTCAATCAATTCTTAGCCGGCGCCGGATTCGCCCTGAATTTGCATGATAATTTAAAATACAATTATTTTTGTATCGTCATTCAATTATTTCAAATAAATCATCTTCCTCGTCTGTTTTTGTTCGTCAACTGTCAGCTCGTAATAGTAAATTCCTGAGCTGGCTTCTGATTCAATGTAGTTTTTGGTATTCCAGTTAACATGGTATTTACCCGCAGCAGTGTTCAGATCCTCGAAAACAGCGATTTTCTGCCCCAGTGTATTATAAATTGACAATTTCACCAATCGTGCCTGTCGATAAAGCACATAGGGAATCACGGTGTTATTATTAAATGGATTGGGATAACATTGCCCGAGTTGAAAGTCTCCAACGATTGGGAGCGTTTCTCGCAATTCGACACCAGTCTCCTTTGGTTTTGATAGCTGCAGATCATCGATGTAAATTGTTCCGAACGGAGCGCTGCCCTCTGTATAGGTCATTTGAATGCTATCGAACCGCAGCACCCCATCAAGATTGCCATCGCCGAGCCAGACGCCGGCGGTGTCATTTGCCATATCCCAGGAAACGAGTCGCCAGCCGATCCAATCGATGGTGTACCAGGGACTGACTTCGTGATTGGCTGCGGTATAAACAGGCACGTTGTCGTCAACAGCAAAGCGAATTTTGTTGCCGCTGCCGTCGCCGAAAATATAGGCCTGTAGCAGCTGATTTTCATCAAAGTGCACATTCTTGGGCGTGCTTTCATTAAGGTAGAGCCGTAGCAGCCAGGCGCTGGCGCCGGTTTCCCAACCGTAATTTAGTTGCATCGATCTGGCGCTGCCAGATAAATGATTGACATATTCAGCGCTGGTGCTTCGATAGGTTGAGTCGGTAATAATTCCGGTGGTGCTTCCGCTGACGGATGGATTCCACCACCTGTTGCTGATATCATCTTCAAACACATCGATGGTTATAATTTGATACTGTTGATCCCGGGTTTCAAAGCTGAGGTTTGTGTAATCCTCAGTCTGATTGCCGAACATGTCCTGAACACCTTCGAAAAGCTTACCGATATATTTTTCACCGGGGGATAATTTTTCTTCAGGGAAAAAACACAAAACACTTTTCTCATTCACCAGGTAATGTTCAAAAATCCCCGGCACAAGCGAACCATCGGCGAGTTTTTTTAGCTGGAACTGCTCATCGGTTAAACCACTGAAATTGATTTGTTCATCAAAAGTGAAACTGATGATCTGCCCCGGATCCACATCAATATCATTCAATGGCGGATGAAACGACACCACCACCGGCGGCGTCCGATCCCTGGTTCCGGTTTTGAAAGAAAAAGTAAAATCATCGCCGCCAACGCCATCTCCATTGCCGTCCAGAGGATGGTTGTGCCTGTCGGTCGCTGCGCCGCTGATCGTGATTGAATAAGTGGTCAAAAATTGCAGCGTGTCAGGGCGGATGATTAGCCGGGTATAATTACCGGTCCAGCGATAGCTGAGCTCATCATCCGGAGACATGGTCAAATTCGCTTCAACAGAAGCACGATCCATTCTTCTGCTGAAATCAATCGTAATGTCACTCCACGCCAGGACATTAGTGTCGCCATGCGCCGGAGTGGTAGTCACCACAGTTGGTGGAGTACTGCTCAGAAGTTGAACATCGTGAAAAGTGAAAAAAGGTGCTGACGGGGTTACTTCCAGTGTATCGCCATAATAGCCAGGCGCTTCAATGGTCATTATCAGCGGCTCATCAGGCAGATTTTCGATAAAATAAAAACCATTGCGCAGCAAATCCGGATCGTTGCTGTATTTATGGAACAAAGATTCAAAAGTGTCGGTGGTGTCGGATTGTTCCGCAATGGTGACAATCGCACCATTGATCGGCTTGAGGGATTCCTGATCTTTAATGATTCCGGTGACGATACCTGCAAACGGACGCTCCAGCTCGTGAAATTGCAACATGGACCAGTAAAATGTCATTGCTTCCAATTTTTTCCAGCGATCATTCATAAACAATTGGTTCTGCCGGGGATTGGTGTGAAAACCGGATTCGCTAAGTTCCGATGGCATTGTTGTGCGTCGATTCACCGAGAGGTAGGGACCGCCGGATGTCCGGCACCAATCACTCCAGGTGTAAAAACTGCAATCACCGATGGAGCCGCGGGTGGGAATCCGCATACCGCGGGTGAGCAGATCGACCATGATATCGCTCATGGCTTTTCCGCCGTTGGGCACCTTTTCTTGTCCGTTATAATATTGTCCCCACAACAGCAGCGTGCTGTTCGTGCCCGGAGAACCGCTGGCGTCGCTATGGATTGAATGAAACCAGGCAGCGCCCAGTGCATTGGCAAGGTCGCTGCGTTGCGTCAGGGAAACATTCTGTTGATCGTTGGTCCGAGATAGAAATACGGTGTCGATATCTGTCGTCTCCAGTAAGTAATCCCGTAATCTCAGCGCGACCCGCAAATTTCTCTCCGCCTCAGAATAGCCGTAAACCCCCATATTTTCCTTTCCGCTGTGTCCCGGATCGAGAAAAATATTCCAACCGGACAGCCCTTCCACCTGTCCGAATAACGGAAAAGTAAATATCAACATTGTGAAAGTCGTTATAAAAACAAAACCACGTAATTTCATTATTTTTGCTCCTGTTTTCAGTTGTCAGGTTTTGTAAATTTTATTCAAAAATATGCTCTGTTAAGGCGCCAATTCAAGAATGTAGATAACGCCGGTTCGGTACTCGTCAAAAGCAATTTTATTA
>DSAU01000086.1 GCA_011046315.1 bacterium | reverse complement strand
GCGGAATGCCGGAATCTCAATAATAGAACTTTTAAATATTAATTTGCACATATATTCAGGAGATTCCGGCTAAAAACATGCCGGAATGACATTATTAGTTAAGAGTGCTGAACTATTACGATTCGATTTAATCCGCTGAATCGTATCAACCATCCCACTGTTGAAATTTTTTCAGCTATTTAAATCAATGTGTTAACTCATCAATTGTATTGAATTGTTTCCGATGCACCAGGTTATCTGAAAACTGTAAATACCTTGGAATCCAAATTTTCATGTGCTGCTTTTTTGACATGTTATCTAATCAAATTTTTGGCAAAGCGAAAAAATATCCCTGACCGCTTTCATATTTGAATGGTCGCAATGTATTCTGAATTTCAGGAGGTACAATTTTATCGCTGCGATCGCAATTAAATGTCGTTGAAATGTGATCTATGTCAAAGATAAAATACAAAATAATTGTTAAATTTGTCTAAATATCTTGACTGTTAAAAATAAATTTGTTATAATAAAAGCGATTTCAGGAAGAAAATATCTGGAATAGCTGTTTGAACAAAAAACATCAATCGTCTATAAATTAATCATTCAACTAATTATTTGGAGGAATCCCAAAATGAAAAACAAAAAGGTACTATTATTACTGTTGTTGTTTTTTTTAATCCCCACATTCGTGTTTGCGGTGAGCAATGCAAAGATAAACGGACAAAAAAGCGTGACCATCACCCAATTGCCCGTTGATCTGGTATTTACCGCCGATCTGGCAGCGATGGGGAACAAACTGGCGTTTGAGTATATCATCGATGTTGACTTCGATGGAATTATATCACCTATTGATCAGGTGGTAGATTTTTATTACATCACCGATGGTGTTGGTTGGATAAGAGACCCGGAAGATCCGGATTCTGATTTAGCCGGCGACGAGACTGGCGTTGATGGCAAAATAAGAACAACCTTCACCGCTGAAGCGGACGATTTGTTTTTCCCTGAAAATATGACCATTTTCTTGAGAGTAACTGACGAAGATGGTTCATCGGATCTGTTAACAATTAAAGTACAGGTAACACCTCAGCCGCCCTTTATTCAGGGCAAAATAACCGATGCAGTTACCGGTCTGGCAATTCCTAATATTATTGTTTTTGCTGAAAATTCAGAAGAAAGCAGCATTGGTTATTCTGATAATAACGGAAATTATAGAATTTCAGTGAAGCCTGGTACTTATAATGTAGCTGCCATGCAGATGCCAATGACGCATTACCAGCCATCAGATTCAGTTGTTGTAACAGTTTCAGGAACCCAATCGGTTACTCAAAATTTTGCGCTGCAACCCTTTGGTGCAACAGTCAACGGTAAATTAACAAAAATCAACGGGGATCCGGTACCAGGGATTTTGATATTAGCCATGGGCGATGAGCAAACAGAATTTTTTAGTTTTGCGGTTTCTGATGCCAATGGTGATTATTCGTTCGGAGTGGTACCGGGAACGGTTATCATCAGCCCTTCTTTTATGTTCAATATGTCCAATGAAAATTGGCCCAGAGATCATTATGTGGATCCGCCGATGGATTCCATTGTAGTTGCCCAGGGACAGACTGCCACTTCAAATTTCGTTTTCAAGCCTTACACATCTTTTGTAACCGGAAGATGTACCGTTAATGGAACAGGTTTAGCCAATGTCTCGGTTCAGGGTTTTTCCTTTGATATGACGACATTTAGCATGAATTTTTATGAGACTGTTTCGGATCAGGATGGTAACTATCGTCTGGGAGTATTGCCTGGGGTAATAAGTTCTATCACGGCAGAAATTGACGGTTATGATTTACAATCCCCAATGACTGGCGGATATTTTAATGTTAACGTCGCTGCCGGACAGACCGTGAGCGGAAAGGATTTTGCTTTTACTGTTTCCGAGCTGTCAGTTATTTCCGGTCGTGTTACCTTTAATAACGGTTCGCCGGCGTCAAATGTTTATGTCGTCGCTAATAATCAGTGGGAGGAAAGCCCGCAGGGATTTTTGATCAACTACACTGACGGCAATGGTAATTTCCAATTTGATAACCCACTGGATGGTGATTATCAGGTGGGCGTTTATAAATCCGGATATTCTTCAGAGCCGGCAATGCGCTATTTTTATCTGAGTTGGGGAATGGATGCAACCGACCAGAATTTTGTCTTGAGTCCGGGCACTGGTATTGAAACTCGCGATCGTGTTTTAAAGCCGATAGCCATCAATCTGTTCCAAAACTATCCCAATCCATTCAATCCAACCACCAATATTCGATTTCAATTGTCTGAATCTGAGCGTGTCTCGATAGTTATTTTTAATACCTCGGGGCAGACAATCAGAGTTTTAGCTGATGGCTCTTTTTCAGCAGGTGAACATCAACTCGAATGGGACGGGCGAGATCAATTCGGTCATAAAGTGAGCTCCGGCGTTTATTTTTATCAACTGAAGACCGACGGCTTTAACAAAGTGCTGCGAATGATTTTGACGAAATAGTTCACGGCTTTTTGATCAACCGAAAAAGGGTGATGTGAAAAAAAACACATCACCCTTTTTTTAGTTTTCATCTCGATTGGAAATATTCAGGTAACTGTAGGAATTAAATGAAGCGATGATCTGTTTGGCTATGTCTGAAGCGTTGACTATTTTTATATCGCCGTCGCGAGAGCGCACTTTGGCGGAGGCTTCGATAATGGTTGCGATAAACGGATACGAAGGCTCGTCAATGTGCGTCAGATCCAAAATGATGCGAAAATAGGAATTATTAAAACATTTGCTCAGCGCTGCTGCAAGGTAACGATGCTGCTGGTTTTTGAGCGGCGCTGAACTAAATTGAATTTTAATGATATCCTGCTTTTCACCGATTTTTTTTAAGATTACTTTTTGTGCAGCATTCATCAGGCGAATATCCTTTTATTAGACCAGCGATCAAAACCTGAGATTAAATCAAACGATCAATGAAAAAACCAACCGTCAATAGCAGACCGGTGAATAGATGAACCATTATCGTGCTGGCATTGGCGGGTGCTAATTTTTGATTATCATCATAATTTTGTTTGGCGATTTTTATCGCATTCAGCGCAATGGGAACAGTCAACAGGCTGACCAAAGTAATGGGCGGCAGACTGTCAGTCACTACCCCGACAACAACGACCAGATAGGTCAACAACATCATCAAAATATAGCCGCTGATTGCGCGTTTTTTCCCGAGCCGAACCACTAAATGATTTTTACCCACAGCACGGTCGGCTGTTGTATCCTGAAATTCGTTGATATAGAGTACTGCCGCAATCAAAATAGCGACTGGTAGCGAGGCAATAATCGGAATCCAGGAAAATTGACCGGCCTGGACATAAAAAGCGCCAAAAGTCATCAACACCCCAAAATTGAGCCCGATGAAAAATTCACCGATGCCCCTGCCAACCAGGTTCACTTTAGGTTCGACATAAAATACCGCTGAAAAAACACCGATAATTCCCAACAATAAGATCACCCATCCCAGTTTAAAGCTAAGATACAGCCCGATAGCGCTACCAATGGTGAGACAGACAATCCCTTCGATGAGCACCTCTCTGGGTGTCATCAGCTGATTTTGGATGATTCGACTGCCGCCGGTAAATGGCCGAACAAATTCTTTATTCAGTTCATCGTTTTGAGTCAGATGATCAAAATAATCGTTGATCACATTGGCGCCGGCATGCAAAAATATTCCACCGATGAGGGTGAGAATGAAATAACCCCAATCAATTGTGTTGAAAATATAATACGCTACAGCGGCGCCTAATAAGATCGGAATAATCGATGCGGTAAAAAAAGGCGCTCGCAACTCCATTAACCAGTATTTTACTCGGTTCATACAAACTCCTTCGGTTTAATTGATAAATATTGCTTTAATAATATTAAAAAATTTCAGCTTGCTTTTCCAGACAGGCCATTTCAATTCTTCTTTTTCGCAAATGGTTGAAATGCTGTCCCGGTCCATCATTAGCTGTAATTGGCTCAATTTTTCCAGGCAGTTTTCATCTGTCTCAAAAGGACAGAGCTCGTCAATTCGGGATAACAGCTCGCGCGCCAGCTTAATTTTTGTCACAATAGTTTGATATGTTTGCTGACTGATCAGTCCTTGTTTATATTTAATTTCTGACAGTATTTGTCCGGCATCGTAGGTGATGTCCACAATCTGATCGCGGGTCATCCACTGCGTCTCGTAACTGAGAAAGTGTTTCCAACTGGGTTTAAGCAGTGCGCTACGATATTGTTCCAGCGTACGGTAAAAAATTTTGTAGCCGAATTTTTCCGGATGTTCAAAGGCAATGCTTCCCGGATCGAGAAACGGGCTCAGCGGCGAGATGAACGGGATCAGTCTTGTTCCGAATTTGGTTAACAACTCATCACAGTAACGCACCGTGTCCAATACTGATTCCGTAGTTTGCAACGATAATCCGATCATGAAAAAAATATCGAATTTCCCGCAGCCCGCTTCAAGCGCCCATTGGATACTATTTTCGATGGCTTGATTGGTATAAATTTTCCCGCATTTTCGCCGGATAACCGGATCATGTGATTCCGGAGAAAATTCGATGTTGAAGTTGGCAACCGAATCTGCCAGTTTTTGAAAATATTGTTGCGGCGCAGGATTGAACAGTTCGATAACGATCTCATTGTTAAATTTTAATTTTTTCAAACCGGACAGCACATCATCCGCGTAGTTATTTCCCGGTTGGTTCAGGTCGCCGACGATAAAAATGGGTGCGTTGGTGTAATTGCTGATCTGCCTGATATCTTCAATGATCATTTTCGGATGGCGATACGACGGTCGGGAGCGATTGCAGTACAACTTCGTCGAAAATTTTGAACCGCCACAGATGATGCAATTTTGGGTGCAACCCCGGCAGGTCATCACCGCGGTGATCGGATATTGCCACCAATCGCGGATTGCGGTCATCCCTTTGGGATCAAGGTTCCGAATTGCCATTTTGAACAAATTTTTATAGTTATTGGTCAGAGAATTAATGTTTGGTGGAATGTCGGCAATCGGGTTGGAATGGATTTCGCCCTGGCCGTCGAGCCAGGTCAAATTGGGAACATCCGCAATGGTTGCATTGGTTTTTAGAGCTTGCATCAGACGCAGCAACGCATCTTCGGTGGTATCGCCTTTGAGCACATAATCAACTTGCGGATATTGAACCAATTGATCGTGAAAATAGGTCGCCGAATAACCGCCAAAAATGACCGGTATTTCAGGATGATGTTTTTTGCAAATTTTGGCAATCTCCAGGCTGCCCTGTACATGAACCAGCCAATGGAGATCGATCCCAAAGGCGACCGGTTTCAATTTCGCTATCAATTTTTCAACGTCAAACTTGGGTTTGGTTAGCATCCGGTACGCCAGATTGATGATTCGAACCGGAATTCGGTGCTGTTCCAGATGTTCAGCAATGGATGAAAAACCCACCGGATACATCTCAAAAATCGGGGTCGATGGAATAACATCGCTGATCGGTCCCAGCAAGGTTGGGTGGGTCCGAAAATCATAAAGCGCTGGCGCGTGCAGTAAAATCAGGTCTGGCTTTTTCAGCATTTTTCGTATTCTCAAAAAAAATATTAAAACTGAATTCAGTTTCTGTTGTCAAATTGATCGGTTGATCCCGGTTATTTATTCGGCGAATCAAGTGCAGCCAGTCGGCGATCGATCAATTTTCGCAACTGCCAGTTTAGTTTTTTTTCCAAACGCAACTGTTCGAGTTGTTTTTTAAATGACTTCGCTGCGATTGTATTACTGATGCTGGAATCGGTTTCTTCGTGTTGCTGTTCGATGTAGTTTAATCCCATCTTGCTTCTGTTCGATGTTCGTCTTCGTTGTCTTGCCATAGTGAGCCCCTGTTGTATTGTTGAATCAAAGAAATTAAATATAACGTTTTAAAATTAAAAGTCAATTGTTTTTTTTATTGGTCATAGATTTCTTAAGTTGGCGTTTTTATCTTTGGATGTAAAACCTCGTTGTTAAGAGTAATAAAATATTTATTATTGTTATAAGTTTAAGTGGAAAAATAATTTGAATTTCCAGCGACGGCGTCAGCAATCAACTCAGAACTGATGTGTTACCTTTGGATTTAAATAGTATCTGAACGAAAACTAGCTATCTCCGAAACTGTCATTGCGAGGCCCGCGCAGCGGGGTAAAGCAATCTTTTGAAAATCAAGAGATTGCTTCGGTCGTTCATCCCTCGCAATGACAAATAGTCTTTGGTTGCTGGGGTTTTCGTTCAAACCAAATAGCGGTTGTCTGAAAACAGCGCCTTAAACTGTCATTGCGATTCCGTTGAGGCGGGCTCGATCGCAATGACAGCAAAGGGCAATTTAAAGTCTTTTTTCGAACAGACATTAAAATGTGTTGATTTTTTTATAAATGGTCGCTATATTATTGCTGATAATAACCATTAACAGATAGAAATTGATAAAGGAATTATAAATTTGGTCATCAGCAAAAAAAAGCAACGTGAAATTCGTGACTATGTTGCCATTGTTATTGGCGCCTTTGTCATGTCGGTGGGAATCGGCGTTTTTCTGGTGGATGCAAAAGTCGTGCCTGGTGGCGTCAGCGGACTGGCGATGACCATTCACTATTTATCCGATTACAAGTTGCCGGTGGGACTGATGATGTGGCTGTTGAACGTTCCGCTTTTTATCTGGGGCGTTCGTGAGCTGGGTAGTATTTTCGGATTGCGTACTTTTGTGGGATTCACGCTGAATTCGTTTTTCATTGACTTGCTGCGGGGAAATATCCCCGGGTTTAGATTTATTCAGATTCAAAATTCGGTCGCCATTCAAAATATGTATCAGCATGATTTTATTTTAGCGGTACTTTTCGGGGCGGTTTTACTGGGTGTGGGATTGGGAATCATTTTTAAATTCCGCGGCACCACTGCCGGTTCAGATATTGTGGCGGCTGTGATGCAAAAACGACTGGGTTGGAAGCCGGGACAGGCAATTATGCTGATCGATTTTTTGGTGATCTCATGCGCCGGATTGGTGTTGCATTTTAAAGGATTGGCGGTGGTCAAGCCGGCGCTGACGTTAACACTGTATGCGTTTATTCTACTTTTTATTTCATCGCGCTTGATCGATGTGATTATCGAAGGAATGGATTATGCCAAAGCCGCGATCATTATTTCACCGAAACATCAACAAATTGCCGAAGCCATTATGGACAATCTCAGCCGCGGAGCAACCGCGTTGAAAGGACGCGGTTTGTATACTGACACCGATCGCGAAATTATTTTTACGGTCATCACTCGCAAAGAGACCACCCAGCTTACCGACATTGTCAAAGAAATCGATCCCACAGCCTTTGTGATTATCAACAATGTCCACGAAGTATTAGGAGAGGGATTTCGCAAACGGTTGTAACAAACTCATTGATAACGTTAATCATTATTTAAAAGAGGAGAATGAGATGAAAAAGCAATCTGTTTCATTGGTATTTTTTTTTGCTTTAATTTTGAGTTTGCTTTTCAGCGCAAATCCGGGCATGACTCAAACTGCTGAGACGGAAAACTTTGCTGACGTCTACCAACTCAGGTTCCATCCGCCGACAACTTTTATCTATTTTTATGAGCAGGGTTGGGAGACCCGGTTCACTACAGAAAGACAAGGGGAAAGTTTTGAAAATCGGTCGATCAATATT
>DSAU01000267.1 GCA_011046315.1 bacterium | reverse complement strand
TGGTGGTTTTTCATTTATTGTAATAGTTCACCTGTCATTCCGGCTGGAGCGAAGCGGAATGCCGGAATCTCAATAATAGAACTTTTAAATATTAATTTGCACATATATTCAGGAGATTCCGGCTAAAAACACGCCGGAATGACATTATTAGTTAAGAGTGCTGAGCTATTAGCATTTATTAATTTACGAAGCTATTTTGTCATCTATTAAATTCAATACGGGAAACGAACAATGATTCACAATTTCGATCAACTGATTGAAGCGGCAAAGAAAATCAGCCATGGAAGAACGCGGCCGGTTCGGGTCGCGGTTGCCGCTGGTAATGACCGGGCAGCGCTTGAGGCGCTAACTGAAGCCAAATCCATGAAAATTGCCGATGGACTGCTGATCGGTGAAAAAGAACTGATTATACCAACCCTGGATGAACTGGGAATCGATCGCCATGAATTTGAAATTATCGAGTGTCATGGTGAAGCGGAAATTTGCCAGCGAACTGTTGAGGCAATTCATCGCAAACAAGCCGAAATTATTTTAAAAGGCAAAGTCAAAACCGCGCAGTTGCTCAAAGCAGTCCTCAATGCTGAAACCGGACTGCGCACCGGCAATTTGATCAGCGATGCGTTTGTCTTTGAGTGGCTACAGCGTCCCATGGATAATAAACTTATCATCATCACTGATGGTGGATTTACTCTATTGCCAGATTTGAATCAGAAAATTCAACTCATTGAAAATGCAGTGCAAGTCGCTCATGCACTGGGTAATGATTTGCCCAAAGTAGCGGTTTTATCGGCTGTAGAGACGGTTAATTCTTCAATGCAATCGACAGTTGACGCAGCCATTCTTGCCAAAATGAATGAGCGCGGACAGATCAAAGCTTGCCTGGTTGATGGACCTCTGGCGCTGGACAATGCCATCTCCCCGGAATCCGCGGCAATGAAAGGGATTAAATCACCGGTTGCGGGAAGGGCGGACATACTGCTATTCCCCAATATCGAATCAGCAAACATCACGGCTAAGGCAACGACCTATTTTTCAAATTTCCGGTTGGCTCATGCAACGATGGGCGCACGGGCGCCGGTATTGATTCCATCGCGCTCCGACACATCTGACGCCAAATTGTTGACGATCGCATTGAATGTAGTGATGTGCCAATAAGTTAAAAAAGCCAGTCTGTTATGAGAGGACAGTTCAATCTAATAAAATCAAGAAGGCTTTAAGCTGCGATCCGATCAATTAGTGCAACTTAAACTGGCAGACCTGGAAAAAGAGCACATTAAAAAAGTATTAAAACAGGTTAACTTTAACAAGTCGCAGGCTGCAAAAATATTGGGAATTGCCCGCAAGACTCTTCGCGAAAAAATTCAACGCTATGGTCTGAATTGAACCGAAAACAAGTTTATCCCCTAATAAATAAAGTTTGTTTTCCACCGCTGTTCAGTTTTTTCATCACCGAATCTGCTTTTAATATTTCAAACCGACTCGATGGGAACTGTACATTTTTTTATGCTTACAGTGGTTTTTTTGAAAAAAAATATTAAAATTCAGCCTGAACATCAGCTATTCTCCGCCGGATTTTCCGGTAATTTCTTTTTGGATTCAGGATCGTGTTCAATTTGAATTCCCCGCTGTTGTCGTATTGATTCAATTTTATTCAAGGGATTCTCCAACTGCCTTTTGCGCGCTGTGGTCAGGGATTCATATTCTTTCTGCACTTCAGCAATCCTCCGTCCTAAAATTTCAAATCGTTTGATAAATTCTCCCCATTGCTTTTTAAAAACTCCGAACAGCGAAAGTATTTCGTTGGAAGTTTTTTCCAGCGAGAAATTTTCCACAGCCTGGCGAATGACCGCCAGAATGGCGAACAAGGTAATCGGCGAGCAGAAGATGACCTTATTGCGAATACCTTCATCAATAATGGCGCTGTCTTGTTGGTGAATGAAAGCGTAAATCTGTTCATTGGGGATAAACAACAAAACGTAATCCACTGTATTTTGCGTCGGATCGATATAATCACGAGTGGTGACTTCTTTAATCCTCGCTTTGACGTCTTTCAGAAACGATTTCTGGTAACTAATCTTTTCAATTTCAGATTCGGATTCCAGATAGCGCAAATAATTTGACAGTGGAAATTTGACATCCATATTTAGCTTTAAATTTCTCGGCAACAGGAAGGTGAAATCAGGACGCGCCTGAGAATTAGAGATGGCTTTTTGTTTGAAATAATTAATGTTTTCGATAAAACCGGCCATGCGCAGTACATCCTCTGCCATTCTCTCTCCCCATTGGCCGCGGGATTTTGTGCTTGACAACGCCTCTCGTAACGATTGAGTGGTTTGCATCAGCGCGGCTGTTTGAGCGCCGGCAGTTTTAAGTTGATTGGCGAGCTGGCTGAATTTATCTACCCGGTCCTTTTCCAGTTCTTTCATCAACTTGGAAACATTCTGCAGCTCCTCCGTCATTTGATGTAACTGTTGATCGATCAGATTTTTCTTTTTGTCAAATTCCTGCACACTGAACTGGCGTTCCGATTCGAGGCGGGATTTGGCTAATTTGAGAAATTCATCGGTAGATTTTGATAACGCTTGTAGTGATAAACTGCCGAACTGTGCTTTCACATTTTCCAACAAATATTCGAGTTGCTGTTGTCGCTGTTGTTGAGAATCGCGATATAGGTGTTCGGCAAGCTCGGCAGCGGTTTGGGATTGGATGATGCGCAATAAAAAGGCAATTGCGATACCAGCAACAATACCGATTAAAAAAATGATGATAACTTGTAGCCAATCCATAGTTTACCTCATCACTCGTTGATTCCCTTTCGTTTAACTATTTTGCATTTTAGTGGCTCAACAATTTTGTACTGATGGCATTTCCTTTCCGAATAATTTCTGCCTCATCCGCAGTGGTCAATTGACCATCACGAACCACAATTTTGCCGTTAACGATGGTCATAAACGCCTGATGATTGATCCCGGAAAAGATAATGGCGGCGAGCGGGTCGGAAAGGGCGCCGGTGTATTCCAGCTTGTTCAATTCGAAAATAGCGAGGTCCGCTGCTTTTCCTGGTTCAATTGAGCCGATGTCATTCCGGCCCAACAATCGCGCTGACCCGAGCGTTGCCATCTCCAATACCTGCGCCGCTGAAATGGCGTCGGCTCCTGAATTAACGCGATGCAATAACAAGGCAGTGCGCATTTCTCCAACCATGTCCGAAGCGTCGTTGGAAGCCGAACCATCAACTGCCAGCCCGACTGGAATCCCCATCGCCAACATCTCCGGAATTCGGGCGATGCCGGAACCGAGTCTCATATTGGACGCTGGACAGTGGGCAATGCCGGTTCTGGTCTGTTTCAGCAGATGCAATTCTTGGTCAGTAAAATGAATGCCGTGCGCAAACCAGACATCGTCTCCCAGCCAGTTCAATTCTTCCATCAACTGTAGCGGCTTTTTATTATATTTTTCGAGACAATATTCATCCTCGTCTTTTGTTTCTGCCAGATGCGTATGCAAGCGAACGCGATATTGCCGAGCTAATTGAGCGGTTTCCCGCATCAGTTCCAGTGTCACGTTAAACGGAGCGCATGGTCCGAGATGAACCTGCCGCATTGACAACGGAGACGGATCGTGAAATCTTTGAATGACAGCCTCAGAGTGTTTTAATATTTGTTCATCATCCTGAACCACACTGTCCGGTGGCAAACCGCCGTCCTTGTGACTCATGGACATGGAACCGCGGGTGGGACAAAAGCGCATTCCCAGTCTGCCGGCTGCTTCGAACTGAATCGCTGGAATGTCGGTTTGTAAATGTTTTGGATATAAATAGTGATGGTCAGTCGTGGTGGTGCAACCAGTTTTAAGCAACTCGCCGCAGCCGATCTGGGTCGCATAAAAAATCGCTTCTTCATCGAGATTTTTCCAGATGTGGTAGAGGTTGACCAGCCAATTGAATAATTTCGCGTTTTGCACCCGGGGAATGTTTCGGGTCAAGGTCTGAAAAAGATGGTGATGCGAATTAACCAACCCCGGAAGCACCAATTTTGTCGAGCAGTCAATGACATCAATAGCTGGGGCAGATATGTTTTTTCCAATCTGTTCGATCTTATTGCCACAGATCAACAGGTCAACATTTTGCAATTGTTCCCGTTCCGGGTTCATGGTGACAAGATGATAAATATTGTGAAGTAAGAGCTCAGATATAGATCAATCTCCGAATTTTTATCAGGTTCTACTATAAATATGAATGGCGAATAGAACCTTTCATGAATAATATAGCAATAATTTAATTTTATCAAAAGTTCTGCAGTTCAACGCCTTGACAGCTTATCCATGAACTCATAAAAAAAATTAAAAATGCATGTCACTGCGAGGATCCGCCAGCTGGCGGAGACGAAGCAATCTCTAACGTCAGTTTCTATAAATCAACAGATTGCTTTTCTCGCTGAAATGGGATCTCAATGACATTAAACTAACAAAATTTAAGGTTCATGGACAGTTCCTAAAGGTGCTGTAATCCGTCTGTTACGAATGCAACAGCAATCTTCGTCTAATCCAATTTCAACATAATGCAACATTGAGCCGCTATAATAAATAAAAAAAAACCAACAGAGTCAAGAGATTTTATCACTTTTCGATTCTCCTGTTGTATTACCGGATAACCGTAGGAAAATTATTAATCATATGAATTAAGTATCCACTCAATATTTTATGGCAATACCCTTTCAAAGGTTTTGAACCTTTGAAAGGGTGCATGTTCACCATCTGTTTTTGAATGGATACTGAATTAATTTCAAGGAAAAAAATAATCGCCACGAAAACATGAACTCCGTTGGTTGTGTTATCTTTTACAGAATTTATTTGCTTTTGTGGTAAAATTTGATTACAATAATTTTTAAGTTATACGCCATGTTCTCATTAACATAAATGGAGGGTAAATACAATGTGGAATTTGGATGACAAAGCCAGATACGTGAAGGTGCACTCTTTTAGTTTACCCGAAGCATTTACCTACGCAGATACAAGAGAAGGTCAAACTGATAGGGATAAAAGAGAACGCATCCGAGCCAAAGCTGCTGAAGACTTTCCAGAGAACATTCCTAGTATTAAATGGTGGGCATTTCGTATCTTTATCAAAAAATCGGGCAATAGACGTTTCGACATTGACAATGTTCCCAAGCTTATTGTAGATGCATTCTGCAAACGCCAAATTGAAGAAGATAGGGCGCAGCAGTATACAAAACTAGGTCTCTTTCCTGATGATACGATTCATTTCGTGAGGATAATCGAAGTCGGTGGGATGCGAAGCCAAGACGAGGATATCACTAAAGTAGAAATCTTCGGATGCAAATAAGAAGAACACGGCGTATAACACAGCATATACGCTTTGGACTTACGCCCTTGCCCTTCGTGACATTGCTCCCTTCGGTCGCAACGTCATATATGCTGGGAACGTTAGCAGATAAAAATGTTATAAGGAATTCATTGCTACTGATCCATCGATACAAATTGGTACAAACAACAACTCATTGATTACTCGAAAAACAGTAACGGAAAATATATGAAAGAACAGGTTGTCTTAGTCGATCAACACGACCGACAAATCGGAATTGCAGAAAAGCTGGCAGCGCATCAGGAAGGTACACTGCACCGCGCATTTTCTGTGTTTATTTTTAACCGTCAAGGAGAAATGTTGCTTCAACGACGGGCAACGGATAAATACCATTCCAGCGGATTGTGGTCAAACGCCTGTTGCAGTCATCCTCGGCCTTATGAAGATACCGAAGCTGCCGCCCACCGCCGACTCAAAGAAGAGCTGGGATTTGATTGTGAGTTAACAAAAATATTTGATTTTATCTACCGGGCGGAACTGGATCAAGAATTGATCGAGCATGAATTGGACCATGTGTTTATCGGAACTTACAACGGGCTGGTGACGCCCGCTCCAAAAGAAGTGTGCGAAGTAAAATGGATTACACCGGAAGATTTGCAACAAGATGTTTGGCACAACCATCACCTTTACACTGAATGGTTTAAAATTATATTGGAAAAGGTGCTGCAAACATTGACATAAAGCTGTGTTACATTTGTATCGCCATATTTATGTTGCAAGGACGCTCGAAATAAATGTAAAATTACAACCCTGGGGCGATACAATGCAATATTGTTTAATAAAACACCGGTGCGGTATAAATTTTCGGGACATCAGGACCATCTATTTTCATTAATTCCCAGATGGGATCATTTTTTAAACGTAAAAACTTGAAACCGTAAAAATATGGTTTTGTCTTTTTCAGAGGTTTCTTTTTTGCTTCATAATTTTCCAGATATTTTGCTTTTAATTTTTGGTTATGCTCGATAATTTTTTTGTTTTCAAGAAAAACCTTTTGATTGAATTCTCTTCTTTCAGCATTGTACTGATCCGCAGATTCTAATAACTCCAACAATGGCTGCTCTTTGACTCGAGGTGCAGTGGAGTGAAGGAAATTGCGCGTGCCATTTTCATCCACTGTAACCAATCCCACATGGCCTACCCATTTATTATCATCGTAACCGCGTACTATATTGACAAAATCGCCGGGAAGCAATTTATCAACAATTTGCAGCAATAGCTGATACGGAAGATAGGACCAGCTAACTGTATCAACCGGAATCATCTGTCCGATACCATATTTTGATAAAAATCCAGCACGATTCACGGCTGTAGTTTCGTAGCGCGTCTGTTCATCGCCCAGCAATTCAGTGATATCTTCCAGCAACCAGTTGTTGTTCACAATCCAGTCAAATTCAGTATAATGGTTGCGGGTGGCGATTCCGATCTCTCCGTTTTTGTAACGAATTCGTTGCAACATGGCGAAAAAGCTTTTCCAATCGTACGATAGCGCCATGGCATAAATGTGCTCACTGAAGACCACGCAATCGCTTTTCTGTAACGAAAATAATGGGTCCGGGTCATATATTTCATAAGGAAACTCACCGAGCAAATAAATCTGATATGGCTGTCCCAGGCACTTTCGTGCCAGATGCTGAACGCGCTTTCGCAAATCCGGCTCAATGTATTGGAGATAGCCCAAGTACTGATCCAACTCCGCCGGACTGAACTGATAAAGTGGACTGGCTATTAGTTTTTTCAACTGGTCTTGCCTTATTCCCAGCAGGTTTGCCGTCTGCAAATCATCTGGAGACAGGGCAACACTTTTCCACTTGGGGCGCATTATTCCACAGCCGACAATCATTATCATGACAAAGATCGCAAATAACCGCATACAGTATTTGATCATAATTTGTCACCTCCAATCAGGTCAATGGAAATTAGTTTTTTCTGGTGTTGCTATTTTTGTCATTTTAAAAAACAATAATATTTTTTTCAACTTCAGGATAAATTTCATCGATCTGTTGTTGGATCTCAATGGTTTTGCTCAAAGCTGTAACAATACAACAATAGCGATGAGAGTAATCCATCTCTCTTCCTTTGGAAGTCAGGGTGAGATCTTTCAGATATTCTGCTAATAATTTCTTCACTAATCAGCTTCCTTTACAACTGTCTTTTAACGACACTATCGATTAGTATCTTTATCACATAGCCTATAGTATTACAAGTAAAGTCTTTGTTTTTTTTGCAAAAGTTTTTAGTCAGCATGTCATTGCGAGCGGAGCGAAGCAATCTTATCAAATATTTAAGAGATTGCTTCGTCGCTTCGCTCCTC
>DSAU01000089.1 GCA_011046315.1 bacterium | reverse complement strand
TGCTTATATAAGAAAACGATAGCACATAAAGCTTGATTTTGCGTTGAAGCAGAGACCTTGTCTTTTACTGCCAGATGAGTAATAAATTGATTAATCTCATTTTCACCCATTTCTTTCGGAGTACGCTTTTTATGAAATAAGATGAACCGCTTAATCCAATGGATATAAGCCTCTTCGGTCTTCATGCTGTAGTGCTTGGTGCGGATAGCGGAACGTACTTGATCCAGCAGCTTTGGCTTAGTGTTGTGGCTAACTTGAGATATGACCGCTCCATCATTTCAACAAATGACGTATCCCCATCGGCTCAGTAGTAGAAAGAAGTTGTGTGGGATTGATTTGTATTCGCAGGTGAATTATACAAAGTTTTTGCGAAAATGTCAAGAACTATTTTTTTTGTCAAGCGGCAATACGACGACGGTAGATCTGTCTTATCTAAAATTGGTATAAGAACCACGAACCAATTAAATTGCTCATTAGACTGAAAGAAACCAACATGTCCAAAACATAAAAGCAGCCGGTGGATCCCTTGGGCTAATCGCAATACAGGCGATTCACTCCATACCTCGCAATGACAGTGTAAGAAGATATTTTCTGAAACGAAGGTTTTTTCAACATCAATGAGAAATCAATCCGGTAGCAAAGTTTTCATCAAGCCGAATTCACCAGACAGGGAAATTGTATTTTACAATTTCTTTTCACAAGTGAATTTACCCATAAAAAGAAAATTAGCAATCAAAAAAATACACAATTTTTCATAAAGCAACCAACTCTGAAAATTTTTCGACCTGATAATTCGCTTTGCTGGCGGTGGATAATACGCTTTGAATGACGCTGAATATCTGCTTGATTTTTTCGGCAGCGGCTGAATCAGTCGCTGGTATCGGCAAAGCGGATTTGATAAAAGAGATCGTCATCAGCCAGCTATTTAGAGATTCAATGGCTTCTTTGTTGAACCAGAGAACATCCTGATAACGGTTTACTTGTAGCAATTCCCTGACCGCTGCGTCTTCAAATAGCTGCGCTGCTACTTGCGAGACAGTTTTATGGTTAGTGACAACCGTCTCGATACAATTTTGGTGGCTAATTAAAATTTTTATTAACAACAGCGCCCGCCACAGTTGTTCAGGCGTAAGTCCTGACTCCCGGAATGCGCTATCAATTATTTTATCCAATAGCCACTCATCGATCCAACTGCGACTGATCTCAAAGGAATCTTTTTCAGAAATGATTTTCCCCAATTGATTCGCCATACCCCATCCAATAATGATCTGCCAGAAATCCGGTTCACGTTTGATATGATCGCTGATAAATTTCATGACTGGTTTGAGTTTGTTAAAATTTGCCGCAGTCGATTTCAAAAGGCTTGGCAACCTCAAAATGGTTTCGATATCATTTCTGATTGCGGATGCAATGGCGGCGGCATTTCCATTGGCTGAAGTATAGTTTTGAATCTCCTGCAGCAATGCAAACAGCCCCTGTTCAATTTCATCCAATATCGTTGCATCGGGATTTTCCTGATAGGTCAGCAGTTTATCGAGTGTGGCGCGATTCATGATTATTTCAAATTTTCGATGGATGGGTTGGAGAAACATCTGTTTCATGGTTTCATCAATCGAGGGTACGCCGCGTCCATTGAGATAGTGGTTCAATTGGGCATAGTGATGCCATTCATTATCCATAATTTCTCGAAAATCTGTAAAAACATAATGTTTAAAAGCGCCCAATTCAACGTATAATCCCTGATCGCACAATTGTTTGCTGCTGCGAATGTATTCGAGCCCGCTTATAAGATCGCGGAAGATGGTAAACATCTGCTCATGACTCTTGATGTTCAACCCCTCTCCCAATGATTTTTGGATGAGCGTTGGGATTTCTGATTGATGTTGTTTTTCAGCGAAAGCCACTGAGGTGCGGATCCAGCCGCTGGCAGTTTCATATTTGTTATGATAAACCACCAGCGAACATTGATTTTCATAGCGGTTGGAATAGGCAAAAACATTCTCATTGAGGTAACCCTGCGAAGTGAAAAAATCATAAAGTAAAAAATTTTGTACATCGGCAAACAGATGGCGCTTTTTAAGCAGCGGGAAAATTTCTCGTTCGTGACGCCGGATCAGGTTTTCGTCCTCAATTTCATCCCAATAAGCGCGGCTGTATTCCATGCCGTATTTTTCAGTGAAGCCCTCAATTTGTCCATGGCCGAACATGGGCAGCCCCGGCATGGTAAGCATCATGGCGCAGACGCCAAAATATTTGTCATCCTTGCCAAACTGGGCCACGGCTGTTTCTTCGTCGGGATTGTTCATAAAATTGACGTAACGTTTGAGGATTTCGGGATTAAATTCCAGTGTTTTTTTAATCACACTGCGGTATTTGGCGTTTTCTTCATTTTTGAGCATGTTCATAAATGCGCTGTTGTAAACCCGGTGCATTCCCAGCGTGCGAACGAAATATCCTTCCATTAGCCAGAACGCTTCTGCCAGTAACAGCGTGTCCGGCGCTTCCTGCGCCACCCGATCCACTACTTCGCGCCAGAATTCTTCGGGCATTTTCCGATTGAATTCATCTTTGGTTTTTGCATGTTCGGATCGTGACGGAATGTCGCCGCCAGAGCCGGGTTCCGGAAACCACAGCCGCTGATAATGGCGCTTGGTCAGGGTCATTGCTGCATCAAAGCGTATGATCGGAGTTCGACGTGCCACCTCAATGATGGTGCGGATCACTGCTTCGCGAACTTCCGGGTTGAGATAATTGAGTTGTGCCGTGTCATTCCAGGGCATACTGGTTCCGTCATTGCCGTGATAAATATATCGGACATCACCGGTCCGGAAATCCACCCGTTTGAACACCACCGCTGCATCGCTGCGGTCGTAATAATGATCTTCAATGTATATTCCGACGCGTTCATCGTTAGACAGGTTGGCGCCATTGAACGAGTACGATGGAAAGGGACTGTAACTTTGTCCGATAAACCAGTCCGGGTGCTCGACGATCCATCTGGAATAAATACCGGTATGATTGGGAACCATGTCGCTGGCAAGGCGAATTCCCCGCTGCCAACAACGTTGCTTTAAATTGAAAAAAGCGTCATCACCGCCCAACTGCGGTGCGATAACGTAATCGTAGAGTGAATAGGCAGACGATTCAGCTTCAGGATTGCCGCAGTACTGTTTGATCTTTTTAGAGGCGCTGCTGCGTTCCCATACGCCGATCAGCCATAAACCGGAAAATCCCCAGCGCGCCAGCTTGTCCAGCTCCTGGTCCGGAATCTGATCCAATCGTTGAATTGGCGCTCGATATTTTTTGGAAAGCTGATCCAGCCAGACCAGCGTGCTTTTAGCGATAACGACCAATCGCGGCATCCAGTCTTTATCCTGACTGAACCGCTCCGCTTCAAACTCATAACCGCTGAAATCGTAAACTTGCGTCGGGCCCGGGCCTAAACCGAAGCGCATTTTTTCCTCTTCTTTGATCAGATCGAGACCTCCCAGCAGCCGGTAGAGGAATTTTCCCAGCAATGCGCTCCATGATTCGAGGATATATTGTAATTGACCAAAAAGCGAATGAGGAACTGCAATCGCCGGACTGCGTAGCATTTCGATTAGCGGTTGGTTTTCAGCGCCGAAGCCTGGCTGGCTATCAAAAAACTCGGTCAACGAATCAAGGATTTTATGATAGGCAGTTTGATATTCCAGCTCGCTATCATCGAACAGCTCAAGATATGGAGAAAAAGCCGGATTTGCGTTCGCCAGCCACAACAACAGCATTTCTTCGAGAATGATTTCCCGATTCGGTACTCCGTTGGTTATTCCATTAAAGTACTCATCGAGTTCGATTTCGCGTCGGTACACTCTAATCTGAGGAAAATCCTCGGCAAATTTCCGTAATGTCCGGTTGGTTGCTTCAACTCCCAGATCTTTTTCCAACCAGGCTAATGCTTTTTTATTCAATTCCGAATTTTTCTGTTCGCGATAAATTTCGACCACGTAATGCAGAATTTCGTCAATTAAACCCATGGCGTTAATTTCACCGGCTTTGACTGCTGTCTCCGGAAATCGCACCAGGTCCCGCTTATTATTAAGTTTTTGTACAAAGCGTCGGACTGAATGCAAATTGGCAAAGACCACGTTTCCGGAGAGTGTAAACAGGCTGTCATCAAACAGATATTTATCCCGCGCAAATCGCGATATGTGGAACTCACGTTCGGTTTGACCTGGTTGACCGCATTGGTTCGTTGATTGAATACTAAGTCGAATTGTTAATCTCTTTGCTGGCACAAGCTCCCTCAATTTTAATGATAATTTTTTGCAGGGGACATTCATGGACACCTCCTGCCGATATAAAAAATCTGTCAATTTAACGTCATTCAATAATTTTTTCTTGTTTTAGATGTTTAATGATCAAAAACGCTCCCAGAACAATCAGAGCAACCGGAAGGATATATTCGCCGAATTCAACCGGTCCAAAGAACAGGAACAACATGCCCATGAACGCCAATATCCCGCCTGGAATAAGGGGCCACCAGTGTTTTTCCGGCTTGTTGAGCAGTACAAAATAGAGCGCCAGAAAGGTCCCGCCCATGCCGAGAAACATCAGACCGACTCCCTGCAGGTCTCCGAAAAAGATCACCAGGGCAATGCTGGCGATCATGCCGCCGGGAATAATCGCCCACCAATGTTCTGAGTGCAAGATGGCGATGGAAAAAAAACTCAAACCCAGAAAAAGCATAAATATGCCGGCGCCAACTTCTGATCTAATACCGATTTCATTGCTCAAGATCAGTATCGCAAGACCCAACGATGTAATTCCCGGAATCAGCGGCCAGAATTGAGTCTGGTGCATGGAAAAATACAGACCAGCACAGATCAAAAAACCGAACACAAAAAGAATTCCAAACACCCATGCTGTGTTTACACTAATATTAATGACGTCGGTTGTGACTAGTAAAAGAAATAAACCAAACACTACAATCAAGCCACCCCAGATGATGTTCATTAATTTTTTATCCATTTTTCTTCCCTCCGTTAAAATTTAAATTTTGTTGTTTGAAAAATAAAATTAGTATTGCCTCAAATTTAATCCAAAATTTAATAAAACAACAATTATGGCTGACCTGCATAATGAATAGCATTGAATAATAATTTAAATGTTCCATGCGGTTGGGCGCGGTGTTGAACCCGAAACCCCAGCAAAATAACTTTTCCGTTGCCAAATTTCACATCGATGACGGCAGCTTTTTTTCGCAGCAATTCTTCACCCTTGATCCACCCGCTCAATAGCAGCGATTCATCCGGATAAACAGCGATTACCGAGCGATCGACATCGCCGATGGGAGCGGTGGTACGAAAAGCCGGGCTGTTTGAAACAAATGCCGTAAAACGGCTCGGCATACCCCAACCCAGTGGATGATCGGTATCGATGTCGGCTTTCAACATGACACCGGGAGCGTTGTAATCGCTTCGGTTTAAATTTTCGCTGGCATCAAATACCGGCAGTGGGAATTCATCCACTGGCAACAGACAGCCGGAATCGAGCGCGATCAGAGCGCCGCCGTCGCTGACAAATTTTTTCAGATTATCCACCCCTTCTTTCTCGATTCCGCCTTCATATTGTTCCGGCATGGGTCGGTAATTTTTTGCTGATTTTGCATCTTTGGGTTTGGGGTCAATGATAGTTTGTTTGTTGATATCAGGGATTATAATCGCATCAAACCGTTTTGAAAGCTGTCCTTGTTTGATCATTTCATTGGTGACCGAAACCAAATCGAATTCAAATTGTTCCAGCAGCCAGCGGGTCCAGCCTTCATCCATGCTGGCGCGCCACGGTTTGTAAAGTCCCACCCGTACCGACTTAAGCTGCAGCTTTGATTCGGGCAAATTTTGGTTCAGCGGATGAATGGGGAGATGTAATTCTTTTGCCCACAATTTCAATTGCTGTTCCAGTTTGGGTTGGGTCGGAATTGCTATCGTTCCAGTCTCAAAATAGGTTCTCCCGTCTCGAAAGGCTTGCAGCGTTGCGTACACTTCAAACTTTTCTTTCAACAACCGATTGATAGCGATGCTGGTGTTGTTAAATTGATGTGAAATCGCATATCCGTTTGAACTGGCTCCGATGAAGTTGCCCTCCGGGTAAGGAGCAGAATCTATCTCCACCATTGCAACATTCACCGGTTGATCGATGCGATCACAAGCTACTCCCATGAGCAATGGCAACGACCACGATGTTACATCATAAGGATAAAGCGGGTCGCTGCTCGGTGAAAGTCGAATTTCAGGGTAAATTTGAATATCCAGCATTTCGCTAATGAAAGAACGCAGCGGCTGAGCCAGCGGGATAAAAACAGTCCCTGTTTGATAAATACGATTATTGATAATTAAATCCTCTTGGAATTGCAAAACTTGAATGCCGTGTTCCAACAGGATGTCGATCAACTTCGCAGCAGTAATCGCGTCATGCTGATTTGGGGGAATCACATATCCCCAGGGCGTTGGCTGTTCGATGGCGGTTCGATTCATTTGATAAAAACCGCGCAGAATGCTCTCTCTAAATTTTGCCGAAGTTTCCAGAAAAGCATAAGATGCTACTAATTCATAGTCGATAATGTCACGCAGCCGCCACCAGCCGCCTTTCCACGGATTGGGAAAATTGATCTGTTGCTTATATTCTGCCATGCCTTTTCCGCCACCGTATAGCTCATTTTCCTCGATAAAGATCGGAGATGCAACATCGCAGCTTGCCAGCTCGGTCAACAGACTGACAATATTTTTCCAGGCTGCCGTACGGGTGCCCCCAGGCCAATATGAATCAAAAACCCAACTATCGATAACACCTGATAAGTCTTTTTCTTCCAGACGAAAGGACATGTTCGCTCCGAACAACGCCTCAAGCCGCATTAAGAGAGGAGAAAGATTGGGGCTCATCGGATCTTTGTACGGAGGGACAAACATTCGCGGACCCCGGCTTCCCATTTGATGTTCGTCGAGATGAACCTGGGGAAACCAATCCCGACTCATCACCCGGTTGATTAACTTTGATTCCTTTTGATTCAACATAAAAAAGTCGCGGTTGGTATCATGTCCCACATAACGGTGGTACAACCAGGGCATTCTGCCGCCCTCGTATTCAGTTTCCAGCCATTTGCGGTACCAGTCACAGACCATCAATTGTCCGTCAGGATTGGCTGAAGGCATCAGAATCAAAATAACGTTTTCCAGATAAAAATTGATTTGCGGATCTTCCGATGTCGCCAGCTCATAGGTAAATTGCAGCGACATCTGACTGGCGCCGATTTCTGTGGCATGAATATTCGAGGTGATAAAAGCGATAACCTTGCCCTGAGCGATAAGTTCTTCGGCTTCGGTTGAACTCAGGTTGTAAGGATGTGCCAGTTCGTAGCTGATTTGGCGGTATTTTTCTAATTGTTGAATATTATCCGGCGAAGAAATGATTGCGATAATCATGTCATTGCCGTCGGTTGTCTTGCCCAGATTGTCGATTTTTATTCTGGGTGATCGTTCTCCGAGTAGCTCCAGATAATTCACAATCTGATGATAATCCGCCAATTGGCGGTCAGCTCCCAGGGGAAATCCCAAAAAATCATCCGGAGACTGAACCTGAGAAAATAATAAATTAGAGAAAACAAAAAGAATGACAAGAGATAAAAGGATTCGTTTCATGACTGCTCCAAAAGTTATGAGTTAAATTTTTCACTTTGTTTTGATAAAAAAAATCCTTAATATCAATAC
>DSAU01000442.1 GCA_011046315.1 bacterium | reverse complement strand
GAACATGGGAACGAAAATGGGCGCCAGCAATGCCCATTTAGCCGAGGCGCTACCGAGAAACATATTGATGGTCCCGGCCAATAAAATAAAAAGCAGCATCAGCGGGATTACTCCCAGATTTGCTTTCATCAGCAGTTCGGCTCCGCTGATGGCAAAAATTACGCCTAAATTACTCCATTTGAAATAGGCGACAAATTGCGCTGCAAAGAAAACCAATACCATGTAATTCGCCAGTGATTTCAGACTGGCTGTCATTCCCTTTACCACATCTGCGTCATTTTTATACTTATCGGTTACTGCGCCGTAAACAATCCCCAAACTGCCGGCGACCAGAAACAACACTGCGATCACTCCCTTTATCAGCGGTGAAGACAACAGGTTTCCGTCAGAGCCGCGAAGCAATCCGTTTTCCGGAACAACGCCGACCAAAATGATAGCGATCCAAATTAACAAAGCAACGCCGCTCCAGCGAATCCCCTTTTTTTCCTGTTCGGACAGAGGATCGATCGTTTCTGCACTTTGTTCGCCATCGTATTCGCCTAACCGCGGGGCAACCAGCTTTTCAGTGACCAGGGTTCCGGAAATCGCGATGATAAAGGTTGAAACCACCATGAAATAATAATTTGCCGTGGGGTTCACATGATAGGCAGGGTCAAGAATATGGGCAGCTTCTTCGGACAAGCCCGCCACCAAAGGATCGATGGTTCCCAGTATAAGATTGGCGCTAAACCCACCAGAGACACCGGCAAACGCCGCTGCCATGCCAACTATGGGGTGCCGTCCCACTGCCATAAAAATAACTCCGGCAAGCGGTATCAACAGAACATAGCCAATGTCGCTTGCGGTGTTGGAAAGGATACCTGCCAACACAATCACAAAGGTAAGGATCTTTCGGGGAGACGAGAGCACCAGCTTTCTGATAAGCGCGCCGATGAGACCACTGCCTTCGGCAATGCCAATTCCCAGCATGGCAACCAAAACAATGCCCAGCGGCGCAAAACTGGTATAGTTGTAAACCATGTCATCAATTATCCGCTCCAAGCCCTGTTTTGATAACAGATTAACGGTTTTAATTACCTCACCGGTCGCCGGATGAATTACTTCCCATCCAAGCCATTGTCCCAGCGTTGAAGCCGCTAACGCCATCAATGCAAAAATACCAAATAGAGAAGCCGGATGGGGCAGCGCATTTCCCACCCGCTCCACAATGTTCAAAAATTTGTTGATAAAGCTCGTTTTTGATTTTTTTGTTTTTCACATAGGCATTTTGTTTGTGCCAAATTGTGTTCTGTTTTTTAGAAATGTCTGTTTGCAAGTAATTAAAACATGCCTGTCTAACTAAAAAATATTACGGATTATTTCAGGGAATGATTGCTGGTTGGCGGTTTTCATCAATTGCCACATAAGTGATTTCCGCGGACGTCACCTGAACGATGTTTTTGGGATTATCATAACGGGCGGCTTTGACGATTACCTCTACTGTGATGGAAGTTTTTCCCTTGCGCAAAGTACGACTATAAAAAGATACCTGATCACCGACGAATACCGGCTGTTGAAAGACTACCTTGTTCATGGCAACGGTCACAAAGTTCATTACAGCGGTTTTTCGCGCCTCAAGCGCCCCGGCGATATCAAGATAAGAAAGAATCACACCGCCAAAAACAGTACCATAACGATTGGTATCTTTGGGCATGGGCATGACGCGTAAAACCGGATCACTGTTTAGCATCAGTTGCTCCCAGTAGTGTTTGATAATAAAAAACCCGGAGTTTTGGGTTGCCGGGTTTAATATTTATCAATAGTAAAGTTAAACTAATTCTTGTTGTCGTCTTTGGAATCGATATGCTTGATCGCCTTGTCATGAGCTTCAGAAAAAGTGAGACGATCGCCATGCTTGCCAACTCGAATCAAACTGCCATCAATAAAATTACCGCGTAAAATCTCCTCGGCAATGGGGTTTTCAATAAATCGTTGAATCGTTCTCTTGAGCGGCCGCGCGCCGAATTGAGGATCAAATCCCTTTTCGGCGATATATTGCTTCGCTGACTTGGACAATTGGATTCTAATGTCCCGGTCCGATACTTTTTCCAGCATTTCCTCGATAACCAGATCGACTATTTTGAC
The DNA here is from genome assembly GCA_011046315.1 of bacterium. Lineage (GTDB taxonomy): Bacteria > Zhuqueibacterota > Zhuqueibacteria > Thermofontimicrobiales > Thermofontimicrobiaceae > Kaytiofontadaptatus. Next base: position 5,640 of record DSAU01000442.1, on the reverse strand, counting down.
CACATCCGGTTTTGCCAATTGGCGAAAAACAATGATTTCATCCACGCGGTTGATGAATTCCGGGTTAAATAATTTTTTCACCTCATCCATGATACGCTGCTTCATTGAATCGTAATTGCTAATTTCATCGTTTTTGGAAAAACCAATATTACCGCCCTGGATGATTTGCCGCGCTCCAAGATTAGAAGTAATTATCAAAATACAATTTTTAAAATCAACCTTTCTTCCCAGTCCGTCAGTAATCCTTCCTTCATCCAGAATTTGTAACAAAATATTAAATACATCGGGGTGAGCTTTTTCGATCTCATCGAACAAAACCACCGAGTACGGATGACGCCTAACTTTCTCGGTCAATTGTCCACCCTCTTCATAACCGATGTAGCCCGGAGGCGCGCCGATCAGTCGGGATACGGCAAATTTTTCCATATATTCGGACATATCGATTCGAACCAGTGCGTTTTCATCTTCAAATAGATAGGCTGCCAATTCCTTTGCCAGTTGGGTCTTTCCAACTCCGGATGGTCCCAAAAAAATAAATGAACCAATGGGTCGATTGGGATCTTTGAGACCGGCGCGGGTTCGTTGGATGGCTTTGGTCAGAATTGATATCACCATATCCTGGCCCACGATTCGCTTTTTCAACTCATTTTCCATGTGCAACAATCGATCAGATTCTGATCGCGCCACCTTGTTTACCGGGATACTGGTCATCATCGACACGACTTCAGCAATATCCGACTCGCTGACAACGGCAATATTATCAACTTCTGTTTCCTGCCACCGTTTTTTTGCCAGCTCCAACTCCCGATGCAATTTTCTTTCTTGATCCCGAAAGATGGCAGCCTTTTCAAACTCCTGAGCCTTGATCACAGCATCTTTTTGATCACGAATTTTTTTAATCTTCTCCTCCAGCTTCACCACTTCGTCGGGTACCACGATGTTTGCTAAATGGACCATAGCGCCGGTTTCATCGAGAACATCGATCGCCTTATCCGGCATAAATTTGTCGGTAATGTATCGTTCGGATAATTTCACTGCTCCCCGAATTGCAGCGTCCTCATATTTAACGCGATGATGGTTTTCGTAGCGATCTTTTAAGCCGTATAAAATTTGAATAGTCTGCCCAGCGCTGGGAGGGTCAACCATAATCTTCTGAAAGCGCCTCTCCAGTGCTCCGTCCTTTTCAATATAACGTCGGTATTCATCCAATGTAGTCGCGCCGATGCACTGAATTTCGCCGCGTGACAGCGATGGTTTAAACATATTGGATGCATCCAATGACCCGGAAGCTCCGCCAGCTCCCACAATCGTGTGTAGCTCATCGATAAATAAAATAACATCTTTAACCCGGATAAGCTCATTCATAATCGCCTTCATTCGTTCCTCAAATTGGCCCCGATATTTGGTGCCGGCAACGATGGCGCCCAAATCTAAAGTGATTACTCGCTTGTTGAACAAAACCCGGGGAACCTGCCGGGAAATGATTCTCAGCGCAAGACCTTCGGCGATTGCAGTTTTGCCAACACCCGGCTCGCCGATGAGCACCGGATTGTTTTTCTTGCGACGGCTCAATATCTGTGCGACACGCCGGATTTCATCCTCCCGACCAATGATCGGGTCCAACTCGTTTTTTCGCGCCAGCTCGGTTAAATCTCTGCCAAAATGATCCAACGCCGGTGTCTTGGTGCGTTTAGCAACACTCTCCTTTTCACTCGGCGTACCGTGAAGGATATTTTCCAATTCTTCTCTGACCAAATCGTAATTAACGTCAAAGGAAAGCAACACCTGAGCTGCCACACCCTCTTGCTCACGAACCAGCGCCAACAACAGATGCTCGGTTCCGGTCACTTCAGACTTGAATTTCTCGGCTTCCACGTACGCCATCTTCAATATTTTTTCCGCCCGTTTCGTAAGCGGAATATCACCAACGGTCAGAGTGTCTCCAGTATTTCTTACCGCATCCTCTACTGCTCTTCTCAACTCGTCAAGGTCGCAATTCAAATTGGCTAAAATATCAATCGCAAGTCCTGAGCCCTCTTGGAGCAAACCCAACAACAAATGTTCGGTCCCTATATAATCATGTCCCAGACGCAACGCTTCTTCGCGTGAGTACTGCAGGACGATCTGAACACGATTTGAAAATTTATTTCTCATTAATCTAATCTCCCTATGATCGATGTTTTGATGAATCTGCCATCAATTTTTTTTTAGTGCCTTTCTCATTAATAACATACAAAAAAAATATCACAGTTTCAACCTCTTTTTTCACTGTTTTAAAAAAAATTAGCCGCTGTCGTACCAACAGAGCTGACGGGATCTCATTTTTTCTATTTTCTCATTTAGACTATCTAACATTGAATATGGTTCAATTTATTTTTTGCCACTCGGCCGTCAAACAACTCGATCACCCGATCTGCCTTTTTAGCAAGCTCAAGGTTGTGGGTAACCAGGACCATGGTCTGATTCAGGTTTCCATTTAAATCCCAAAACAACTCGTGCAGCGCTTTCGCTGACTGACGATCTAAATTGCCTGATGGTTCATCAGCAAGCAGCAGTTTGGGAGAATTAATGATGGCGCGCGCCACGGCAACCCGCTGTTGTTCTCCGCCGGAGAGCTCGTTGGGCCGGTGATGCATTCTCTCACTAAGCCCCACATCATTCAGCAGAGATTCGGCGCGTTCGCGCAGCATTGATTTGGGCAGACCAGCAATCATTCCCGGCAGCATGATATTCTCAAGCGCATCAAATTCCGGCAGCAGATGGTGAAATTGAAAAACAAACCCAATCGTTTTATTGCGGTAGTTTGCCAGTTTTTTATCATCATACAAAAAAATATCATCGCCGTTGATGTAGAGCTTACCACTGCTGGGGCGATCCAGAACGCCAAGGATGTGCAATAAAGTACTTTTGCCGACCCCTGATGGTCCGATCACCGCCACTATTTCACCTTCATAGATTTCAAGATCAATGCCTTTTAAAACCTCGACTGAGCTTCTGCCGAGCTGATAGTTTTTGTAAATATTATCGGTTAATAATAAGGGATTTTTCTTAGCCATGTATTTCCTATTCATATCTGATTGCTTGCACCGGGTCCAATTTTGACGCTTTCCTCGATGGATAAAGCGTTGCCAGAAATGACAGTAAAAGCGCCGCTAAAGAGATTGAAACAAAATCCAACACCTTCATTTCCACCGGCAACGAACTGATGAAGTAAATGTCTGCCGGAAGTGAAAACCAGTGATATTTAAGTTGCGACCAGCACAGCAGGTATCCGATCAAACTTCCCATAAGGGTTCCGATTAAGCCCGAAATCAACCCCTGCATCACAAAAATTTTCATAACCGCTTTGTTTTCAGCGCCGATCGATTTCAAAATGCCGATCTCCTTTTTCTTTTCCATAACCACCATTATCATGGTGCTAATTATATTGAATGCGGCAACCATGATGATTAAACTTAAAATGATAAACGCAGCCCACTTTTCGATCTGCATCCAGGAAAATAAATTACGGTTGCGCTCATACCAGGTTTCCGCCAAGTAGGGGTAGCCAAATTTATCGCTCATCTCTTGCGCTTTATTGGTTACCAGATTTAACTGCATTTGATCGAGCATAACCTCTACCCCTGAAACACGATCTCTTCCCATCCGCAGCAGATCTTGAGCACATTCGATGGAAACATAGCCAAAATTGCTGTCAAACTCAAACAATCCGGTTTCAAAAAGCCCGTTGACAATAAACGCTTTCATTAACGGCTGTTGCGGCATAAAAAAATTGCTGCTGCTGGAAAAGCTACCCAGAAAAATTTTATCGCCAAGTTGGACATCCAGTCTCAAGGCAAGGCTTTTACCCAACACGATTCCCGGCAACGGTTGCTCTCCACCAACCACAACCGTGTCCAAGTCGAATTCTCCCCAGACAATATTATTTTTGATATCTGAGACATCGCCGACAGTAACAGGATCAACGCCTTTGATGATGATGGCATCGCGATTGGGACCATTGATAATTAAACCTTTATTATAAATATAGGGCGATACGGCTTTGACACGGTGGATTTGTTTCAACTCTTCCATGACCTGCTGATAATTGTCGAATCCCCGGTCATGAAAGCTCCTGAAACGGATATGCGAATCAAAGCCAATGATCCTTGAGCGCACTTCGGTCTCAAAACCATTCATCACCGAAAGCACAATGATAAGCGCGGCAACACCGATCATGACGCCAGCAATGGAAAAATAATTGATCAGCGAGATAAAACCGGTGCGTCGCTTGGATTGAAAGTAACGCTTTGCGATAAAAAATTCATAAGACATTTGTTAAACCAAACTTTATGCGATCATTTATTTTTAATGTTAAAAAAAAAATCAAACCCTCACCACAACGCAAATAATCGTTTACCGGATCCAATGTTATTGAAAAGTTGGGAATTATTTCTATTGTGTCGGTCGCATGTGCGGAAAAAAGATCACATCACGAATCGACGGCGCATCAGTCAAAATCATCACCAACCGATCAATTCCGACGCCCAGCCCGGCAGTCGGCGGCAGACCGTATTCCAGCGCCAGCAGGTAATCTTCATCCATCACATGCGCTTCTTCATCGCCGCCTCTGCCATAACCAACTTGTTGCTCAAATCGGCGGCGTTGATCCAGCGGATCGTTCAATTCTGAAAAAGCGTTGCAAATTTCTCTCCCCACGATGAAGCCCTCAAACCGCTCCACAAAACCCTGATCCGAGCGATGCTTCTTTGCTAACGGAGACAGTTCTATCGGATAATCAAAGATAAATGTCGGCTGGATTAAATTGGGCTCCACCTTCTCGCTAAAAATTTCGTCAATTATTTTTCCCTCACTCGCTCCCGGTTCGATTGCCACATTTAACTTTTTAGCAATCGCCTGCAAATCATGCTTGTTTCGCCCGATGATTTCTTGTCCGGTGTATTCCTTCAAAATTTCGCTCATTTTTCGACGTTTCCAGGGTGGAGTAAAATCGATCTCTTTTCCCTGATAAGTTAATTTCATACTGCCATGGACTTTTTTAACGACAGTGCAGATCATTTTTTCCACCAGATCCATCATGAAATTATAATCTTTAAAAGCCACGTACAGTTCCAGCATGGTAAATTCCGGATTGTGAAACCGATCGATGCCCTCATTGCGAAAATCTTTGCCGAACTCAAACACAGCTTCGAATCCGCCGACGATGAGTCTTTTCAAGTAAAGCTCATCTGCAATGCGCAAGTAAAGATCAATGTCCAACGCATTGTGATGGGTTTTAAAAGGGCGCGCATTGGCGCCGCCATAGAGCGGCTGCAAAATGGGAGTTTCCACTTCTAAATAGCCACGTTCTTCAAGAAAATTGCGCAAGGCGTTCACAATTTTTGTGCGTTTGATAAAGATAGCTTTCACTTCAGGATTGACAATCAAATCAACATAACGCCGGCGGTAGCGCAGCTCTTTATCAGCAAATTCATCATAAACCGTGCGCTCTCCTTCTTCGATTTTCTCTTTCACGATGGGCAATGGTTTCAAATTTTTCGATAGCAGTTGCAGCTTCTCTACCAAGATTGTAATCTCTTCGGTGCGCGTTTTAAATACTTCACCATCTACACCAATGATATCACCAATATCCAATAGCTT
>DSAU01000443.1 GCA_011046315.1 bacterium | reverse complement strand
TTAGTCATTTGACAGTAAAAAATTGTAATGGGAATGGACAAATCAGGGTGCGTTATTGCACGGGTGCGGTGATAAAAAATAATTCGCTTTATGTGACCGGGCATGGGGGAGTTTATCTGCATTCGGTGTCCAATTCTGTTGTCAGTGGTAACAGGATTACCACGCCGAGGAACATCGGGGCACAGGTCGATGGAATTTATTCCCAACTTTGTTCGAACAATCGGTACGAGGGCAACCATATCATTATTTCAAATCAAACTATCGATCCGCATTGTGACGGAATCCAATTGTATGTCGACTCTGATATTACTATTAGAAATAATTATATTGAACAAGATAACACCAAGCCCTACAATGCGCAAGGTATCTATGCCAGTGATTGTTCCGGAACCATTTACGCTTATAATAATATCGTTTACGCGCCAAACACCGAAAATGCATTATTGACCCTGGCAAAGTTTTCACAGGGAAATGCAAAACTCTATGCCTATCATAACACATTAGTCGGCGGTGGATGGGGCACGATTCATGTAAGAAGCTGCCCCAATTCCATTGTAAAGAATAATGTAATTTACAACTATTTGCAAAACGGACAGACGATGAGAGTATCAGGCTCCAGCGGCGTTCAGATTGATTACAATATTCATTACGCTCCCAATTCAAGTCGGTTGATTAGTTACAATGACGCCGGAAAAACCTGGAATGAATGGCGAAGTCTGGGATTTGATTCTCATGGATTGAATTCAAATCCGGGATTAAAAGATGTCTCACGAAAGGATTTTGAGTTATCCGCAAGTTCGGCGGCAATTAACAGCGGGGTTAGTTTAACTTCAACGTATAGCCGGGACAAAAACGGTATTACCCGACCTCAGGGTAGCGGTTGGGACATGGGCGCTTATGAGTTTTTCGGTGATAGCTCCACGCCATCACCGCCGGATAATTTGCAGGCCAGGTTTATTTACTAATTCTTGGGCCGAGAGGATTGATTGGTTGTTTTTCCTCGGCCAACTTTTGGTAAAAAGCAAGGTAGGAAATAAGAAAAACTTCGCCCGAAAAAACTCTGGGAAACAATAAAGTTGATTCCTGAAGGTTTAAAATAAGAATGGCGATTATAAGCCAGGTGCCAAAAAATGTGGTGTTTAGTTTAATCAACTTAATAAAGTAGGCAGCGATAGCAATCGAAAATAGCAAAAGTCCGACAACGCCAATCTGCATGACGATATCAAGGTAACCAAGATGGGCTTCGTTGGGTAACCATACGTATTTTTCGAACAGCAATAGCAGCTTTGGATTAATGGGCTCAAACACCCAGAAAGCAGCAAATCCGTAACCGAACCACATCCGGTCTTTTGATAGATGGAATAGATCCTTCCACAGTTCGGTTCTTCCGGTAAAAGAAATATCCCTCCCCATTTTGTTGAAAGCCAGTTCAATCATTTCAAATGCTGAATAGTAAATTGCTGCAATCGTCGCGATTGCGGAGATGATAACAATTACCGAAAATGTCCTTCCGACATTGATTGATTTGAAAAATTTATCAATCATTGCCAACAAGAATAGAAAAAGAATTATTGAAAAAGTAACGATTGAAGCCATGCTCATGGAACCGAATAGCAGAATGACAGACAGCATCATCATCGACAGGGCTAACAATTTTTGATGGGAGTTTCTATCCCTGGCGGCGTATGCCCAGATAATTATACACAGCAACGATGTCTGGCCCAAATAGTTTTTGCCAACGGTCAATCCCCGCCAGGTATGGTGAACCGGGTCAATAGCGCCGGGAATCAAAGCGATTGAAATAAAAGAGATCGGGATGTAAATTAATAAAATGATTTTAAAGTATTTAATAATCTCATCGGTTGAATCAATGTAAAGCAAAAACGATAAAATTACCATGAATGAAGTTATCAGTTGAAATACCCGTTTAAACGATACAAACGTATAATCCGACCACAAGACACTCAACAGACAAAATATAAATAGCACTGATAAAAATTTTTCCCGCATAATGAAAGTCAAGAATTGTTTCAAGCGGGGGATAATAACAATGACTGCGATGATGAAAAGAAGAGAAAATACGATCTGGTTAATTATGTTTGATGTGCCGATATCTTCAACTTCAGTTACCCGCGGTTGAAATGGTATAGCTGTTCCGAAGGTAATGAAAAATAAATAAGTTACAAAAGCTGCGTGAGCGAGTTTTTTAAAAAAAGAATGTTGATTTTTATCACTGATCATGCTTAAATATCTTTGTCCTTGATTATTATTAATATGGATGACCAGTAGAAAATATCAGCGATGTTGGGGACATCCATGGACGTCCCCTTCGGTCTAAATATAAAAAAAACAAAAAAACCAATAATCCAACTGGTCATTCTTATTATTAGTATAACATCAGTTGCAGGTGCAATAATGATGTCATCGCTTTTCTTGAAAAAAATGAAAAGAAATTGCACAATTTTAAAATTTTACCATTTATCAAACAATCAGTAAAGCGATGGTATCAGTCTATGGGTAATAAACCAGATTTCTCCAAGAAATCTGGTTTATAACTTAAAGAATCGATATTATTTTATTGGATTAAAAGGCTCGACTGGTTTTCCCAGCAAAGTATTTATTATTCTCTCGGCAGCCAAACCATCTCCATAAGGATTGACCGCGTGAGCCATTTTTGCATATTCTGATTGATCGGTCAATAACGTTGTTACCGAATCAACGATTTTTTTAAAGTTCGCTCCCACAATTTTAACAGTTCCCGCTGCAACGGCTTCAGGGCGTTCGGTAATTTCGCGCAACACCAACACCGGTTTTCCCAGGCTTGGCGCCTCCTCCTGGATACCACCTGAATCTGTTAAAACTAGCGTCGCGGCTTTCATTAAATGCGCCAGGCTGAGATAGTCCAGTGGAGGCGTCAAAATTATGTTTGAATTGTTCGCCAATAATCGATAAACGACATTTTGAACATTCGGGTTTAGGTGTACCGGATAGACGATTTTTACCTTACCATTAAATGAAGTAACAATCTCCAAAAGCGCTTGACAAATATTTTCCAATGGCTTGCCGAAATTTTCCCGGCGATGCGCGGTGACTAAAATTACCCCGGGTTCATTTGGCGGCAAGATCAATTTTTCAATTCCGATGGGACGTTCAAGCACCCAGTGCAATGCATCGATCACAGTATTTCCGGTGATGACAATATTGTCAGCAGAGATATTCTCTTTCAGCAAGTTTTGTCGTGATGTTTCAGTTGGAGCAAAATGTAGATCAGTGATCACACTGGCGACCCTACGGTTTATTTCTTCAGGGAAGGGTTGCTGTTTGTCATTGGTTCTCAAACCCGCTTCAACATGTCCCACCTTGACCCCGGAATAAAAAGCAGCCAGCGCGGTCGCAGCAACGGTTGTCGTGTCCCCCTGAACCAGCACCCAATCCGGTTTTTCCTGTTTAAAAAGAAGCTCTAACTTTGACAGAATGTTGGCAGCTACCTGAGTCGGTGTTTGGTCAGATAACATGATATTTAGATCCTGGTCAGGCGTTATCTGAAAAATCTCCAACACCTGATCCAGCATTTCCCGATGCTGTGCGGTTACAAAAACACGATTGATTATTTCATCCGGAAATTTTTTTATTTCCTTGATTACGGGAGCCATTTTGATAGCTTCTGGACGTGTCCCGAAAATTGACATTATTTTAATCATGAGATGGTTCTTTCAACTTGCCATCAGCTAACATCATTTTTTTCAAGCCAATTTGTTGCAAATATTTTTCCATGTGTTGATACATCTGCAAGACTCGGTTGTCCCAGGTGTTTTGTCGTGCGACTTCAGCTCTTGCCTTAATAATTTCATCGGAGTAATGGTCCTTAGCCGCATCAATCAAGCGGATGAATTCGGCGTGATTTTGAGCAATATTTAACCATTGCTTATAAGGCTCGAGTTCCGGCATGGCAGTGGCGACAATGGAGCGTCCCGCTGCAAGATACTCGTGCAATTTCTGTGGATAACCCGAAAGAACATGTCCGACCAGCTCATAAGGTATCAATGCCACATCAAAAGTTTGAATATAATCCGGTAGTTTTTCCATTGGTTTAAATCCCAGAAAATAGACGTTGGATTTATGTTTTAACTGAGTGAGCTGCGCTGATTTGGGCAACAGGTCGGGTCCGACCAGTGTTAGCGAATATTCGGGATAATGATTGGCGATCTCAAGCAGCAACTTCACATCGATGTGATTTCCCAGCATACCAGCAAACCCGATTATCGGATGGGGGATTGTTTTAATATCATCTGGTATCGGTAGCTTTTCTGATAACGGGCGGTTAAACAATTCGAAATCGACACCGTTTGGCACAAAAAAGCTATTGGGATTTATCGCGTGTCGCCTTTTCCATTGAGGGCGTGAAGTCGCAAAAACCAGATCAACGCGTTTTGCCAGTTCATTGTCATAGCCCAATATCAGCTCTTTAACTCTGAAATTTGTACTAAAATCTGCAAATTCATCATAGTTGTGATAGACGGAAAGTTTTTCATTGAATTTACCAACCAAATCATAATAATACGGTGAATACAACCAAAGAATCGGCTCTTTTACTTTTAATTTCTTGATAGCCTTGCGGACATGATTAACTTTTAATGCGGTATTAATTTTTGTCACCAGTGGGGTGGTTATTTTTAACAAAAAACGTGGCAGATGTCTTCGGGCAATTGGTAGAGATGGGGGACAGGGAATGATAATTAAATTTTCACTAATCCTGTTCAGTTGAAGTTTAAACAAATTTGGGAAATTCCGCTTTATTTCTGATAACAACGGTAGATTGACGCCTCTACCTGGTTCAAAAAATAGCACCGTGTTGTTTTTTGAAATTCGGAGCATAATTTTTTGGGATTCTCCCCATAAGGCATCCCATCTGCGATTTGCAATGCATATAAAAGTTTCATTTTTCATGGTTGTAAATGTTCCGTACTGGTGATTAATTGTAATGTACTTTGGCAAATTGTTAATATCACAATATATAGTAATTAATCTTCTATTTATAACTAAATATAGGCTGGTAGTAGCGACTTCAGTCGCTTTTTTGCAGTGAAAGAATGACTAAAGTCATTACTACGAGATAAATTGCCAAAGTATAGTAATTGTATTATCTTAAATAAAGGTGGAAAATAAACCAGATTTATTCAAGAAATCTGGTTTATAAATTGAATTTGACAATTGATTTGCCACCGGTTTAATCAGTAAATAAAATTCAGTCTATTGAAAAAAATGTCCATTGTTTCCGATGGCTAAATCCTTTAATAGAAAAACTTTTCAAGTTATCAACAAGATTTAGAATGTTCTCCTCCACATACCTTTAGTTATTTTAAATATTTTTCAGGAACAATCAATTTCAAATGTTGAATCGAAACTGTGGATAGCAAAAAATTTATTACAATAAACAATACAATAATTCCGATGCTCAAAAAAATGTTTAATGATTCGGTCACCAAAAACAGCGCAGCGCAAAAGACCAATACAATTGTTTGTATTAAAACATCTCGGTTGTTAACCGAGATTCTGCTCCATTTCAACAGGAAAATTGAGATCGGATAAGCGATGTAATTCGCTGCAAGTGTCGCATAAACCGCGCCGAGATATCCCCATTTGGGAATAAAAATAATATTGAGACCGACCGTTAAAATAGTCCTGATAGTGTTTTCAATGAGCGAACGTTTTGGGAACCCGGCTGAAGTCAGCGTGTATCCCATGATCTGCACTAAAAATTGCATCTGCAATGCAATCATCATCAAAGAAAATGCGATGTGTGTCTCACTATATTTTTCAGTGAATAAAACGACAATGATGAATTTGCTGAAAGCAATCGCAATCAGGGCGGCAAGCGCCATCAAAAACGAGCTAATTGCCAGGGAGTGATTCAGCAAAGAATGCGCTTTTTGGTGATTATTTTCAGAGATCAGATTTGTCATTCTGGGAAAAAAGACTTTGATAAACGATTCGGAAAGGCGTTGTAACGCGATTGGTATTCGTTCTGCGACAGAAAAATAAGCAACACTGGCAGGTCCAGCCAATGTACCCAGTAAAAAAATATTAACACGGCCGGAGACAAAATAGAGAAAACGGCTGAGATGAAGCGGGAATCCAAACTTTGCCATGCCCCACAACAATTTTTTATTTACCACCAGTGTTTTTTTAATTGGCAGTACCAAGTACTGGTAAGCGGCGCTAATTAAAAATGAAATGATAAAGGAATAAATCAATCCTGCAATTCCTAAATGAAATACTGTCAGCAAAACCAAAGAAAGCGCAAGCCTTAGAAAGCCGCGGATGATACTGGCGATGGCAATTTGATCGAATTTTTCGATTCCCTGCAGCATGCTCATCATCAATTCGTCCAGGCTGGTGAATGCCAACATGAACGGGATATAAACAGCGTATTGAATAATAAGCATTGAGGAGTCGACCCAGGCCAGAGCATTTCTCGCCAACAGGATGATTACCGAGAGGAAAAGAATGGAGAAAATTCTGACCGCCAAAATCGTGTTAACGATTTCGGCTTTGTTTTGATATTGGCTGCTGGCAAGATATTGAGTCACCGATGTTTTGTAGCCAAAATCGATGAACATGACAAAAAAATTGGTGACTGCGATCAACAGCACATAAATACCATAATTTTTCTCATCCAGATAACGGACAGCGATCATCATCTCCAGAAATATTGAAAAAATTGTGACAATGGTACCACCGCCAACTGAGAGGACACTTTCGACAAAACTTAATGGTTTGTGCTGTCGCAGGCTTTGTTTTATGTTCGGTTTTTGATTTCGCATGAATTCGGTTTTCGTTAAATGCTCTTTAAATTTTCTGCTTATTTCCAGATCGATTCCTTGCCGAGAATTTTGTTAATTTGCTGTTCTCGCATGTAATTTGTGATTTTTTTATCTTCAAATCTGGGGGCTCGTTTGATAAAGCCGTGTAAATAGCCCGCATACAGATAAATGCCGCCGATAATAAAGGGACGAATAAACATTTTTCTGATCGCGCGCAACAACATGAAAAGGGGATGATAACCGATAAAGTAAGCGACATAGCCCTGATTTAAAAAGCCGCGCAGCGCACCTGAAGCGGATTGGGTCCGGCGCAGATGGATAACCCGCAGCTCATCGAAATTTCGCGTTTCCCAGCCCAGCATATTGGCTTTGATTTCATCGATGGTGTCCCAACCTTCTTCCTGAATTAAACCGCCGATATCGTGAAGACATTTCGACTTATAAATTTTGAGGGGACCGCGGGTGTGAAAGTTGGGATTTTTTTCTTCCATCAGCTTATTATCTTCTTCAACATAGCAAACCCCACTGGCTATCCCAAGGTCGGGATTTTGTTCAAACTTTTGAAATATTTTTTGGAAAAAATCCGGTTCAAACAGCACATCGCCATCCATGCGAATGATAAAATCATAATCTCCAAAATTGATCCGCTGCAAGCCGAGATGGATAACAGCCTGCCCGCCGATCCTCCTTTTGGTGTTTATTAGTTCTTTATTATTTATTGTTTCAATCCAGTTATGCTGTTTTGCCAGGTTTGAAATAATGTCTCCGGTTCTATCGGTTGAATTATCATTAATGATAATCCATTTTTCTGGTTTAACAGTTTGATCTATCACTGATTGTGCACATTTGGGGAAAAACAGTTCTTCATTTTTTACGGGGGTAATGAGTGCATATTTAATTGACATTTTATCTTCCTCCAGCTAAATATATTATTCAAAAT
>DSAU01000002.1 GCA_011046315.1 bacterium | reverse complement strand
GCTGCGGGTTGCAATTGAGATAACAAAGATGATTAAGGCGCAACTTGACCGATTGTTTTAACAACTGTATTAATGTTCAATTTATAAATTTTTGTATCGGAATTTCAAAGTTGTCGCAGATAAAAAGTACCCCAGCTTTCGCTGATGACAGAGATTTTTATCTATTCAATTACCAAATTAATCTTGCACTTTCTTGCAAAAACATTTTTATATAAACACTGAAAACACCGAAATCTACCGAAATATTTTTTTTCAAAATAGTTTTTCAGGGACATTCGGTGTTTTTCGGTGTTTACTTTTGCGGCTTAGCCGCGCTGGGAAATCATCTGTGAAATCGGCGAAATCTGTGATTGCCTTTCATTAATTAATTTACGAAGCTATGTTCTTATTTCAGGTTGCAAGTTTGCATTTCTATTGTTGCTTGAACCTTTCAGCTTTGCTTTAAACACAACGACACGGACAAATGAATGTCAGACAGAATTATGATTATCGCTGGAGAAGCGTCCGGCGATCTGCATGGATCAGGGTTAGTGCGCGCACTAAAGGCAGCAAAACCTTGGCTGAATATTTTTGGCATCGGCGGCAATAAAATGCGCGCCCAGGGAATGGAATTACTTTACCACATTAATGACATGAGCGTGCTCGGCTTCTGGGATGTGATTAAGCAATTTCGATTTTTTAAACGGGTCATCAACCACCTGGTCAGAACGATGGAGAAACAAAAGCCCGCAGTGCTGGTCTTGATCGATTATCCCGGTTTAAATTTAAGGTTGGCAAAAGCCGCCCACCAGCGCGGAATTCCGGTGATGTACTACATCGCTCCCCAAATCTGGGCCTGGGGCGCCGGCAGGATCAAAAAAATTGCCCGAACCGTGGATAAAATGGCTGTCATTATTCCGTTTGAAGAAAAAATGTACCGTGACGCTGGAGTGGATGCAAATTTCATCGGTCATCCGCTGTTGGAGGTGATTCAGCCGCGATTGTCGCGTGCTGAATTTTTCCAAAAATTTGGTTTAGATCCAAATGCCAAAACCATCGGACTTCTACCGGGAAGCCGGGTGAATGAAATTAAACGGCTGCTCCCGGAAATGGTGGCGACGATTTTCGCCATTAAAAAAAAGCACCCGGAGCTGCAAGTTATCATTGGCAAAGCCGGTACGGTTGACCTTGAAATATACCGACAATTCTCTCCGCTGACTGAGGATTTCCGGCTTATCGAAGATCATACATACGATGTGATGAAACACAGCGATTTGCTGCTGGTAGCATCAGGAACCGCCACCCTGGAATCTGCCTTGTTGGAGACACCGTTGATCATAGTTTATCGAGTCGATCGCTTTTCATATTTTTTGGGCAGACAGTTGGTTAAAATCGACGCCATCGGTCTGGTCAATGTCATCGCTGAAAGGAAAATAGTTCCTGAATTTATTCAGGGTGATTTCGAGGCAGAAAAGCTGGTTCCGGAAATGGAAAAATTGCTGTTCGATAAAACGGTGCGAAAGCAAACAATTATTAATCTGCAGCAGATTAGACAAAAACTGGGGCAACCCGGCGCATCGGAGCGGGCGGCAACAATGGCGCTGGAGTTGATTCAATCACGAAACAGCATTTTAGCCAGGAACACAGAAAAAAATAATGAAAATTGAATAAATCTTTGCGCCCTTTGCGTCTCGGCGGTAAAAAAATTTAACCGCGAAGGCGCGAACAACGCAAAGGAAAAATTAATAATTTTGATGCTAAATAAACAGACAAAAAAGAAGATCACTTTTTTCCTTGCCGTTAGATTCGGCTGGTTATTCCTGTTGGCGCTCGGCAAAACATTGTTCGTTAAGGAAAAGGGCAGGCATTATATAAACTGGGTTAAGGCAAAAAAAGCCAATTATATCTATGTGCTATGGCACGGCCGAATTGTTGTTCCGATTTACGTCCACCGCTACGAGGGGATCTGCCCCATGGTGAGTCAGCACGCTGACGGTGAAATGATTGCTGTTACCATGGAAAAATTGGGTTATCGGACAGTGCGCGGTTCCAGCACCCGCGGCGGTAAAAAGGCATTTCACAACATGGTCACCCGCATCAAACAGGGCATGGTGGGGGCGATGATCCCTGATGGACCCCGGGGACCGCGACACGATCTCAAGCCCGGAACTTTATATTTGGCTCAGCAAACCGGCGCTTACTTGATTCCAGCGACTTTTTCATCAAACCGTAAAATTATATTTAACAGCTGGGATAAATTTTTCCTGCCGTTACCTTTTTCGAAAAATATCATGCTCTATGGCGAACCGATCACCGTTCCCAAAAATACAACGCCGCGTGAAATGGTAAAAATTCGCTCCAAATTCGAACAACAGATGATCAAACTGGAACAACGGGCTGATGAATATTTTAGAAAATAAAGTTGTTTCGTTTTTAATGCTGCCATTGTCCTGGCTGTACCATGGGATCATTCAATTCCGAAATTGGCTGTTCAACCACCGTTTGTTAGTGACTCATCGAGTTGAACAGCTAAAGATTATCAGCATCGGCAACATCACCACCGGCGGGACCGGAAAGACGCCGTTCTGCATTTTTTTAGCGAAGCTTTTGACAAAGAAGAAGCACAAGGTTGTCATTCTCAGCCGGGGCTATGGCAGAAAAACAACCGGGACCCTGCTTGTTTCCGATCATCAAAATATTCTGGTGCAACCCGACGCCGCAGGAGATGAACCGTTTTTATTGGCGCGTGCCTTACCGGGTGTTCCGGTGATCGTTGAAACAGACCGCTATCGATCCGCCCAATATGCCAACCAATTGTTTTCACCGGACGTCATCATTTTGGACGACGCGTTCCAACATCGCCGGTTGCACCGCGATTTAAATATCTTGCTTGTTGATGCCACCACTGGTTTTGGAAATCAACGGCTGCTACCGGCGGGGCATTTGCGGGAACCCATCAGCAACTTGAAAAGAGCGGATATGGTATGTTTAACTCGTTTCTCACCAGAACAACTTCATCACTCAATTTTAAACAAGGATTTTTTCCTTTCAAAGGGCACGCTTAAATGTCAACACATTCCCGAAAAGCTAATTCGGTTCAGTGACGGAAAATCCTTTGAATGCTCATTGCTGGCTGATAAAAAAACGCTATTATTCTCCGGAATTGCCAATCCGCTGTCGTTTGAAAAGATGGTGGCTAAACTCGGAGCTAAAGTCTGTCAGCATATTACCTTTGCTGACCATCACCGCTACAGCAAAAACGAGCTTGATAAAATAGTCACGATGTCTCATAACGGAGCAGTTGAGCTGATTGTAACGACTGAAAAGGACGCTGTTCGCATTCACGATTTTGCACAGAACCTTCCTAATCTGTTTTACCTTTCCATTGAGATTAAAATTATCGATGGGATGGAGCTGTTGCAGAACAAACTTAACTCGCTGTTGCAGAACTAATTTTCTTTTGGATTATAGCTGTGGTCCAAGTCGTATCTTGAACAGACAGCAGCGGTTTATCAAAATTTTTCAGATATTTTTTCTTAAATGTTAAAAAAGACTTGAAAAATACAATAAATTTTGTTATTATAACATCAGTAAATTTAAACAATTTGTGGAGAATACAGTGGCTGAAAAAGAAAGAAGCTATCAGATTCTTGTTGTCGATGACGATAAAAACATCGCCGAATTGATCAAAGAGAATCTGAAGTCACAAAAAAACTATGAGCTGTTTTCTGTCATCAATGGTGAGGCATGTCTTAAATATATCGAAAAGCAAATCCCGGATTTAATCCTATTGGATATTCAAATGCCCGGGATCGATGGAATAGAAACGCTGAAGCGGATTAAAGAGTTTGATCCGCGAATCCCCGTGATTATGATCTCGGCGCTGGATTCGATCGAAAAAGCGGTTCAATCCATGAAACTGGGCGCCCATGATTACATTGCCAAACCAATCGACCGGGACAGACTTCGCGTTACCGCAAAAAACACCCTCATGACAACCACACTGGAACGGGAAGTAAGCGATTTACGCAGTGAACTGAAGCGTAAATACGCATTTGATAATATCATTGGTCAAAGCGGAGTGATTAATGATGTCTTTAAATCCATGGAAAAAGTAGTCAACAGCAATGTTACAGTTTTAATTCAAGGTGAGAGCGGTACCGGAAAAGAATTAATTGCTCGAGCCATCCACTACCACAGTAAAACCAGAGCTAATAAACCGTTTGTGGCAGTTAATTGTACAGCGCTGCCGGAGAGTTTGTTGGAAAGTGAGTTGTTTGGTCATGAGAAAGGCTCTTTTACCGGCGCTCATGGGCGACGCATCGGAAAATTTGAACAAGCGGATACCGGCACAATTTTTCTGGATGAGATCGGAATGATGTCCCCGGCGACCCAGGCGAAAGTATTGCGGGTTTTACAGGAGCGGGAATTTGAACGTGTCGGCGGATCCGAAATGATCAAGGTGGATGTTCGAGTAATCTCAGCGACCAACCGGGACCTCGAAGAAGCCATGAAAAATAGCGAGTTCCGAGAAGATTTATATTATCGGCTGTCAGTTTTCCCCATCAAACTTCCCCCACTTCGCGAACGTAAAGAGGACATTCCGCTATTAGCCGCCCACTTTCTGAAAAAATATTCGGACCAGGAAAACAAACATTTGGAGAGCATTTCTTCGGACGCGCTTGAATTGCTCATGGCTTACAATTGGCCCGGAAATGTTCGCGAATTGGAAAATGCCATCGAACGCGCGGCTGTTCTGACCAACACCGATGAAATCACGGCGAAAGATTTGCCACCGGCGGTTCGCTCCATCGGTGAAAAGAAAATTTACGAATCCGACAGCACGCTATCCGGTTGGATTGAAAAACTGGAAGAGGAAGCGTTGCGCCAGGCATTGTTGGAAAACGAAGGCAACATTTCAAAAACTGCTAAAAAATTGGGAATCGGCAGAGCCACCATTTATCGAAAAGCCAAAAAATACGGACTCCCGATCAATAAATAAATTTGGCAAATTTGGTTTATCAAGCTGGTTTCCAACGGAAACCAGCTTTTTTATTTTGCTTTAGCCCTGCCCGTCTTCGGGTTGTAAACAAACTGCATGCTCAACGACACTTCATTCTCTTCCCTTAAAATTTATGAAGCTATTTTATCAAACTGTGCTAAAGTGATACATTTGTCTCATTCAGCAACAGCCCTCTGGTTCTGCTCAGACATTTATTATAGCTAACCTATTGTTATTTAGACTGCTGATGGTTTGCTTCAGGCGTAACCTATTAACATTTAATGGTATTATATTTGCAAGTAGAATGAAAAATCAGCTTCCAGGTCTTCACTATACAGAATACAATCGGATATGGAATCAACAAAACTACTCCCAATGTTACGCAACATAATCAGCGCCAATTACAGCCTGAGTGAATTGACATCGTTTATTAGCATCTCCCAAAAAATTTCGGTCAGCTATTTAAAATATTTAGAAATCAATGGCAAGCATATAAGGTCTCGCGGATCTGAAGGAACCAATGAATTAAACGATGTTGCGATAGATTGTATTGCCGACTTGTTCATGAGAAATGAAGCCGGGCAGTTTATTCAACTCACCCGCTATTTTAGCGACGTCATCAAATCTGATCCACCTCCCGCTGAGTATCAACTTTCCTGTTTGCTAAGAAGATTGATCGTTAAAAAGACAAAACAGGAATTGTCACGCATATTTAAAGAGCGCGATCCGGAAAGCGCAAAAATTATCCGTAATATCAAAGTCTCCATTCGAAATTCCACGAAATTTAAATCGTTCAAAGAAATGGGAAGGGAGTTTATCTATCTTGCTCCATTAGCAAACAAAATCTCCACAGCGCTGTTACCACAACCAGAGAGAGAACAGGTATCAACCAAAGTAGTCCACGACTTAGACGCACAATTTCGTGAAAAATTAGAGAGACATATTATACCGGAAAAAGTCTTGTTTCATTATTTTTTACAGAAACATGTACCCAGCGACTCTGTTTCTGCTATGCTGGAAAAAATGATGGAGATCGTCAACAGCCTGCCCCAGTACCAGAATTGTATTGCCCTCGAGGTCGCGGCGTCAATTATCCGCGAAGTCACCTTTCAACATGCCTACGAAAAACTAACCGAAAATATCGACTATCATTCACCTATGGCAGAAATTCAATTCAAAGAGATCCATGAAGTCAATCAATCCGTTATTGCATCCATTCATCGAAAAATTGAAAAACAATATTTACAAAAGGAGAAAATCACCCAAGAAAGGGCAGCAATTTACTCGAAAGCCATTTCCGATTTTGTACAAGAACTAACACAGGACAAAGCCACAGATTCTAATTTTCAATATTTAAAAAGATACATCCCTTCATTAACCCAAGAATTATACCGAGAACAAGAGCGCTCAATATTTGAATACCTGGTCAAGCTGACTAAAAAATCCCTGAGAAAAAGATTGAAAGAATTATTATAATTTTTACGTAAATATGGAGGTATGTCTGTATAGTATACAATAAAAATAGCTCACACCAAAATTCTTTAAATAGAACAATTAGTTCAGGGCTTATGCATTTAAAAAGGTCTTTCATCCCTTGTGGCACTTCCACGGTAGCAGCATCAGGCGACAGGTTTTTGCAGCTTGCATAAGCCCTTTTTTTATTTAAAGAATGGGGGAATCTTTAATATTCCGTGATCAACCATGAAAAGCACTTATAAAAACGGCTGTCCTGACCCATGCTCACTGGAAGCCTTTCTCCAGGATCAAATGGATTCATCCTTACTTAAAGAAAAAATCCGTTTGCATATTTCTCAGTGCTCCCATTGTCAAACTTCAATTCATGAACTTTCTCAATTTTTCCACATTATTGAGGATGAATTTAAACGACCGATTCCCAATCAATTATTTAAATTATTCTCTGAAATTGAAAGGGAAAATGTTTCCATTTCCGGCATCCTTTTACATCCGCTAAAACCGTTAAATGGGCATATTTCCCTGGATTTCAAATCCAGGGTTATCGATCCGGAAAATTTCATGCAACCGGGACAACCACCAAATTCAATGGATCATGACGATATTTTATTGCGAGTTATCCAATCGAAAAGCAGCGCTGAAACTGTGATCTATGCTTTTGCCCACAATGAAAAGTTATTCCGCAATATCCGGTTGTCATTAAAAACGAACGATAAAAAATTTGTGAGCGATAGCCTGGGAAAGATTGAAGTGAATGCAGATGATCTAAACCAATTGAAAAATGCAGTGATAACAGTTACGGTAAAAAAATAAAAAGCTTTTCCTTCAACAATATCAGTAACAAGCCGCTCAAATATTTCCGCATTGACATCCGATTGTTACCGAAGCGAGTAATTATCCCACATCCCAATAACACCGGTCATTTTTAGAGACAGATGAATGAGCACAACCAGTTCTGGTTTTGAAAGAAAAAAATCCCAACCCGAAAATTCGCGACACATCAATTTTCTGGTTGGGACATTCGCACTAACGCAAACAGCTTGAAAAAAAACCGACTAATTTTACTGTTGAGACTTTTTCTGTTCTGCTTTTTTTGCCTCAGCCTTTTCAAGCTGATTTTTAGAATAAACCAGCTTGTCTTTATTTTTTAATATCTTTTTTGCAACTCTTTTTCTCATCTCGCCTCCGATTATTTAAAATCCTGATCACTAAATTTCACTGCCGGATATTGATTCAATTTCGTTTTGAAAATATTTTTAATCTCTTCTAATCGTTCTTCGGTTTTCGCCTCAAATCGCAGCACCAAAACTGGCTG
>DSAU01000115.1 GCA_011046315.1 bacterium | reverse complement strand
GTTTGATGGTTTGGAGTTGAAATCTTATGATTTTCGCTTCAAAGTCCGCGGTTCATCGCCAGCAAAAGATTCTAACATTGTGCTGGTTACGATTGATGATCAGACATTTTTCAGCCTGAAACTCAAATGGCCCTTTCCCCGCGCCTATTTCGCCCGGGCGATCGAAAATTTAGCAGCAGCTGGCGCGGCTGCAATTGTGTTGGATGTTGAATTTACCGAGCCCTCATTAATTGATCCGTATGATGATTTGAGTTTGCAACATGCCATTGCCCGCTTTCCGCGAGTGGTTCTGGCAGGCAAGATGGTCGCGGAATACGGCTCCCATCAGACACTGAACCGCTATCCCTTAAAACCACTGCGCCCTTTGCTTGAAGCCGGTGCCTGCTGGGGTTATGCTAATGTTTATTTGGATAGCGACGGTTTTATCCGGCGTTATAATCTATTCCAGAAATTAAACCAAAGATTCTATTATCCATTAGCAGTGGAAACGCTCTGCTTTATCCAAAATATGCCCACCAAAAATGTTGCTATCGCCAATGACGGCTCGCTAACAGTGGGAAAATTTTCCATTTCCAATTATGAATTTGATACCATGCTCATCAATTACATCGGACCGGCGCGTAGCTTTCCGACCTATTCATTCGTAAATATTTTGGACGATTCCCAGTTTTCACTGCCGGATGAAGCCGAAGATACTGATATTTTTGAAATTTATAAAGAATCCGGTATTTTTCAAGATAAAATTGTAATGGTCGGCGCTTCTGCCGAAGAGCTGCAGGATAACAAGTTAACTCCGTTTTTTCACTTCGATGGTGCGAAACAATTAATGCCCGGCGTTGAAATGCACGCCAACGCACTTCACACCATCATTGATCAGCGCTTTATTGTTCCGGCTTCTCCGTTGGCAATTTTGGCGATAACGCTCTTATTGGGGCTAATCAGTTTTTATATTTCATTAAAATTGAAGCCGCTTTACGGCATGATCGCTGCCGGCGGTACATTAATAGTGTATGCTCTGGCCTGCATTTGGGTTTTTGTCGTACTGAGTATATGGGTGCTCTTGATATTTCCGGTGGTCGTCTTTGGGATCAGCTACGGTGCAAATGTTATTCATAGTATTCTGGTCGAACAGCGGGAAAAGGGGCGTTACCGTAAGACTTTTCAACAGTACGTGGCGCGGAGTGTGGTCGATTCCATGCTTAGCTCTGGCGAATTGCCCAAATTCGGCGGCGAGCGAAAAATTCTCACTGTGCTGTTTTCTGATATTCGCTCATTTACAACCTACAGTGAGAAATATACACCGGAGGTTGTGGTTCAGCGATTGACCGAATATTTAACAGCGATGGTCGATGTGATTTTTAAACAAGGCGGAACACTGGATAAATTTGTCGGGGATGAGATCATGGCGCTCTATGGCGCGCCCTATTATTTTAAAGATCACGCTGAACGCGCTTGTGTGACCGCACTGGAAATGATTGCCCGATTGAGAATGCTGCAAAAATCCTGGTCACAACGGGAAATGGAGTATTTTCAGATCGGGATCGGCATCAATACCGGTAAGGTGATTGTGGGAAACCTCGGGTCAATCCAGTTGTTCGATTATACGGTTATCGGCGACGAGGTCAACCTGGGCGCCCGATTGGAAGGCGCCAATAAACATTACAAGACCACCATCATCATCAGCGAATCGACTTATAATGAAGTCCGAAACAAAGCTTTGGCGCGGGAATTGGATAATGTTCGCGTCAAGGGCAAATCCCGGCCTGTCAAAATTTATGAGTTGCGTGGCATGGAAAACCTACCCGCTATTGAAAAAGAGCTGATCATTGATGTCTATACCGCCGGGCTGACATTTTTCAGGCAGCGGAAATGGTCACAGGCGCTTCGGGAATTCCGGCGGGTGCTGCGCTATTTTCCGTCTGACGGCCCTTCCTCGCTTTACACCCAACGCTGTCTCGAATTCATTGAAACGCCGCCGGCGGACAATTGGGACGGTGTGTTTGATTTTGCGGTTAAATAGAGATGATCAATCGCTGAAACACAAGTTGCAACAATAGTTATCCGCTAAAACAATTCAATTTGTACCTGTGTTTTTGTCTGTTGACGAATTTTTTTTCTGCCCAGTTTTTTTAAATCCTCTTTAATCAGAAACATTTCCCGGTGGAATTTTTGCGGCTGGCGGATGGCGATTTTTTGGGCCTTGTTGAGTGCGATGCGCAAGTATTCATCTGCCGGAATGATCTTGTTTTTTTTGAGATAAAACAATCCCAATCCCCAGTAACCCCAGAATGCATCAGGATTAATTTCAATGGCACAGTGGAACAATTGTTCAGCAACCCGGTTCTTTTTCAACCGCAGCAGGATATTTCCATAGTCAAAATAATTTTTGGCATCAAGTGGGTTTTTGAGAATTGTGAAGAAAAAAAACCGGTCGCGGCGGTTTTCCCAGTATCGTTTCATGCTAATCTTGGCTGCAATCAACATGACCAGAAAAAAATTATTGGCAACCTGATCCTCAGCCCGCAATTGATTCAGCGCCTGCTGGAGCTGGTCTTTCAGCTCACCCCGTGCCTGTTTATTTGTTATTTTTTCGATGCGTTTAATCAGCTCTGGCAGGATGAATGGTAGATCCTTTTCAGCACATCGCTGAATAGCTTGTGTCAGTTTCTCCGTCAGTTTTTCTTTATCGCCATCAGGAATCGATTCAGAAAGAAAATCAGCCCGGTTCATTTCGTCACTAAATAATTGATAGAGTGAATATGGCAGGTGCACCAGCTCATCAAAATAGAGTTCAATCAAAATTTCGCCTCGAAGCACCGCTGAAATAGCGCCTTCAAACGGCAAAATTGCTTGATATTCTATGAGCCGCCGCCAAAACACAGCCCACTGACAAATTTGTTTGGTTTTTTGCAGTATAATGGGATCGCGGGTCAGTTGATCCGGATCGTTGAGTTTCAGACTGTCGATTCCTTCCAGCAGAACTGTAAGCGAATCCACAAATTTCAATCCGTCTTTGAGCGACAGATTAAAAATCGTCTCCCAGAGCGGATTATCCTCCACCGGCAAATGGAGGTCGGTGTGCGACTGCAGGAATACCAGGGCAGTCATCAAAGCGTCTTGCTCTGATTTTAGCTGGGTGTTCAATAGCTCCGCCAGCAGTTTTTCTTCAACATTTTTTATTAAATCAGGAGTGATATAGCCAGGCAGAATGGCAGCGCGCAGCTCGCGGCGATAGGCGTCGGGATGTTTTATTTTTTCAAATTTTTGCTGCTCACTTTCCACCAGATCACGAATATCGCGCAGCAGCTCCAGTTCTTCAAAGCGCAGCGACTTCAGTTTTTTGTTGTCAGAGAGGATTTCATAGAGATGTTCAGAATTGTAGATCAGACGTTCGAGACTGGTTTTGGGGATTTTTTTCTTGATCCCTGATTGGGTCGCAATCTCATTCACGTACGTAAATCGCGGCAGCGGGGATGTTTGAATATCATTCATATTCTGACAATGCTAAATGTCCATAGTTTAGGGGCTGTATCAAAAGTCAGGAATTCAATAAAACCATAAAGCTCACCAAGGTTTCACAAAGGGCACAAAGATATATTTATTAATAAGTTAGTCTTTGTGTACTTTGTGCCTGCTTTGTGTCCTTGGTGGTTAAAAAAATACTTTTGATACATTCCCATTTCAAAAATTATCAATAAATAGCCTTAAGTTGACGCCAATGCGCTGAAGCGGGATCGCAATGACATCAAGATTAATAAAATTTAAGGTTCATGGACACGCTGTTTCCGGGACGCATAAAATTGTTGAGATAGATTTTGAATTCGTCAAATCAAAGCAAGTGTCTTTCATGTAAAAACGGATCAGCGGTTATTAAATTTGCTAAAAAATAATTTGGATCAATCGGTCGTTTTTGCAAATAGCGCCTGATGCTGCATCAGAGATTGCAGCTCGTCTACAATTTCAAATCCGCAAAACTTTGCCACACTGATCATCTGCTCAGGTTTTCGCGAATAAACCGGACGCCCCAATAATACTCGCAACCGGGTAAGGATGTTTTTTGGTGAAAATGTTATGATCAGGAATCCCCCTGGTTTCAAAACCCGGCACACCTCTTTAGCCAGCGGAATGATGTCCTTTAAATATTCAGTGAGACCGACTGCGGTAATCAAATCCACTGAATTTGAACTCAGCGGTATGTGCATTACATCCGCCAAAATAAGTTTGCAATGCGGAAAATTTTCCCGTGTTGATTTAATCATGCTATCGGTATAATCAATTCCAATTAGCGTTTTTGCGTCCGGCAAAAATTGGATAACATTTCCGATTCCCACACCGAGATCAACTACAGCTTTATCACAATGATGAGTCTGTTTCAGTAAGCGCAATAGGTTTTCGTTTTCTCTCTCTAATATTTTTTGAAATGGCGCCCGATGCCGAAATCGTTCATAAAGAGTTTTTTTTGATTTCCAATATAATTCATTCATAAAGCAGGTATCCTGCTCGAATTTTTTCGAATTGGTTTAATTCAGGTTGCCAGGACCGGACAATGCTATCCGGCGGCTCTCCTGCATCAATGGCTGCAGGAGTATAGTCATTTCCGAACATGATCAGCGGGCTACGCGGCGAACGCCATTTAAAATGTTCAGGGTGCAGTTGTTTGATCGTGCTTATCAAATGGATGCCAAATGCAACCGATTGGAATTGATGCGGTTCAGTCACTGTCAACTTTAATCCCAGGCAGGTTTCGCCCTTAAACTTTGGATTCATGGCTGCGCCGGGCATGTCCACCGGAACAAATCGAACGGTATCGATTTGAATACCCGCTACGCCGGCGTTGTCCAACAATTGTTTAAGCCGGACATGATCCAGCCAGGGGGCGCCGATTTGAATAAACGGGGCAGCGGTTCCCCGCCCTTCGGATACGTTGCAGCTTTCCAGCAATCCCATTCCCGGATAGAGCAAAGCCGTGGTGGCGGACGGCATATTGGGCGAAGGTTTGATCCATTCGAGTCCAAGCTCGCCGTACCAGCTATCACGGCGCCAATTTTTCATTTTAACAATGTGCAATTCCACTTGAATCCCGTTCGCCAGCCATCGTTCTTTGTTGAACATCAGAGCCAGTTCGCCTACGGTCATCCCGTGGCGCAACGCAATGGGATGTATGCCAACGAATGATTGATATTCAGGCGCTAACACCGGACCTTCAAGGAGGGTTCCGGTAATTGGGTTGGGCCGGTCGAGTACGATAAAAGAAATTTGATTTTCCGCTGCCGCTTCCATACACAAAGACATGGTGCTGATATAGGTGTAAAAACGCGCGCCAACGTCTTGAATGTCAAAAATTAAAACATCAACATTTTGCAGCATATCCGGCGTTGGCTTTTTAGTTTTGCCGTAGATGCTGTAAATCGGAACCCCGGTTTTCGGATCCACAAGATGACTGATGGTTAGACCGCCTTCGACATCTCCGCGGAGCCCATGTTCCGGACCGTATAACGCAGTCAATTCCACCTCAGGCGCCTCGAAAACAAGGTCGATGATGTGTTTGCCATCAGAATTTACCCCGGTCTGATTGGTGATAATACCGACTCTTTTCCCCTGAATTAAATCGAGATGTTCATCCAATAAGATATCAATTCCGAGGCTGACCTTAGCCGAAGTTTTTATATCAGCGGAACCGCAATTACAGATCAGATTTAAGATTAACACCGCTGAAAACAATAGCATCACTTTTATTGTTAGCTTGTTTACGGATTTCATCATTGACCTTTAAATTATTTTTGGGAGCAGTTCGTTATTTAACTTTTACATCGGTTCCGATAATAATTTTAATGTCGAATAGCTGACGATTTACAATAGTTGATGGCAGATTGAAACTTCGGGCGAGATTCGCGGCGATCTCGTTTTTGTCAGCTTCACATTTAATAAATGAATTCGGATAATTTTGTTGGTCAGCGTTCCGATAATCGACCACCTGTAAACGTTTTTCGTCGAATTTTTGGTTATGCAATAGATTGGAGAGTTTCCTCGCAAGACCGCTGGTCCTGGTGCCGTTTAAAATTTCGATGTAATAATCATTTGAGCTGTCCGAAATATCACCATACTGATCGCGGAGCGCCGGCATTTTGAAGTCAGCGCCCAATACCAGCGTAAAATCCAGCGGATAAGTTGCAACTTTGGTGTTGAATTGTTTACTGAAAAGATTTTGATGTTGCAGCAAGACAGCGGTGATTATATCCAGTTTGTGGACGTCATCGCTTTTACGCCAGAGAATTTTCGATTGCTGAATTCGGTAAATGGATTTCAGCCGTGTGATTGAGCCTGTGCTGGCATTTTTGCTGATGTCGTCGATAAATGGTTTCAACTGAATGTTTTTTCCGGATCCGTCCACAATCACCACCCGGAATGTCGGTGTCGGCGTGTCGCTGGTAATGGCTTGATCAGGCTCAACTTGTGCTTCTGACGGTTCTGTCGTGATTGGTACGCTTTCGACGGATTGAACGACCGGTGGTGTTGGTTCGCCCATTAGCGTGTCCTTTTCAGTCGATATCATTAGTGAATCGGCTTGGGCCGCTCTGGAGATTGAATCTGCGGTAATGGTTTGAGCCGGGCGCTGTTGCTTCAATTGGGTTATAAAGCGGGCGCTGTAAGTGTAGATTGCATATATGGCGGCGAGGACGATAATGATTGCCAGCGCAGTTGCCAGGATTTTCGACAGTGGTAATTTGGGCTTCTCTTGCTGCGTCGCCCGTTTATGGACGCGGCGGTACAATTCCCGGTCCAGTTCGAATTTGTCCACACTTTCTCGATCGCGATCCGATAATCCCTCTTTTTCCCAGGCTTCGCGGTAACGCACCCCTTTGATGACAATTTGCCGTTCCTGAGGCTCTTGCTCTCGGTCTGGTGCTGCTGGCTGGGGTGATATGTCTGATTCCTCGGCAGGAACCCTTTTAATTCCTTTAATCCGAATCACAATCGCTGCGGCGTCCTCTGAAGGATCATATTGCACGGTTTGAGAAACCAGATTCTCACAAGCCTGCATCGGTTCTGAGGTGCTGATCAAATCCGCAATTTCATCTTCGGTTAACGCTTCCAAAATGTTGGAAGTGGACAGGAAGATGACATCCTTAATCTGGATTTGTCGCTGAATAATGTGAACGGTAACAGAATCGTGGAAGCCGAGGCGTTGCGCGGCCGGTTCAGCCGGCACGACCAATTGTGTTCCCGGCTGTTCATCCTGCCTGGTTGAGGTTGACGTTAAGTACTGCAAGCCACGGCTACTCAATAAAAATGCCGGACAATCGCCGACAATGGCAACGAATAAAGTATTCTCATAAATCAAGGCGCAGCATAATGAACAAAAATAATAGGTCTCGTTTCCCTTGTTGATATTCGCTTCCCGAATCGTCTGGTTGGTCTTTTTTAACGACTGTTCCAACATCTGTTCATGGCTTCCGCTCCAGTGCGATTCATAATAATTGCGGATCATGGTCTCAATCGCCAGATTGCTGACCACGTCCCCATCGTTCGCCTCACCGACGCCATCCGCGACCATAAAAAGCTGACCCCGTTCATTCAGAACTTTGGGTTCCGATGGTAGGTAATAGCCCACGGCGTTTTCATCTTGACGTTTTTCAACACCCACTGCCGAGTGCTTGCCGAACTCGATGCTAAAAATCATATTTTCAGTAGCCACTTTTAATTACCCCGATTTGATTTGTATCACTATTTTCTTAAACTGTAAAAAGTTGCATTAGCATGATTTTTTTAATCATCACTTGAGCTAATCACTGCTCTGATAAAATTCAAAGGAATTATTGAGTTTTAGAGTTTGCTAATCCATTATATTTTTGAATTGAATAACGAGTTATATCT
>DSAU01000296.1 GCA_011046315.1 bacterium | reverse complement strand
TTCCCATTTACCGTCGGTATCGGTTCCTTCAACCAGCGTGGCTGCCACATCGGTCCAATCGCCGTCGTTGACTTTATAGTGCATGGTAACCACATCCGCGCCAGCTTGATTGGGATCGTTGGCGTCCATATCAGTGACATAGCAGAAAATGCTTCTTGCAGCATCACTCAAGACGGTTCCGTAGGAGCCCAAAATGGACACATTCGGCGGTGTGTTTTCATAGAAATCGACCACCGCATAAACTTCCCAGCCGTAGGTTCGAACATGCCAGCCATTATTTCCCGAAGTTCCGCCAGATAAATATGATTTCAAGCCGTACCACTGGGGCATACCGGTTGCGTCACCAGATCTCCAGCGGATAAACACACCAGGATCGCCGAGCGGCGCCATAATGGCAAAGAAATCGTCTCTACCGACATCGGGCTCGAATCCCAAAAAGAGCATGTCGGTGAAAATCCACGCATGGGTTTCGGTAATCGTAATCGGGAAATCACCCCACAACGGGAATCCACCGGCATCCCAGATAATTGGATAATTTTGCGCTTCTGCCGGCAGCTCGGTGTTGACCACCCAGGCGCCGTCTTTAAATTCACCGATCCAGCCGTTGGCGTTTACTGCGTCTGCCGGATGGGTATCCGGGCTATAGCGGGCTTTTGCCAGACTGAGGTTGACAGTGTTGGCAGTTCCATCGCCATCGTTAATATCAGAAAAAATCATACCGATCGATTTCACGATCAATGCGGCTGGTGGTCTGAAGAACATTGCCATGGTATCGCCAGCTACTGCGCCAAACCGGACCGAATATTCATACGGTGGCTTCAGCGTATCGACAATACCCAGGCCCTTTGCCAAGCGCAAATCGCGGATGGTAATTTGTCCATCCTGAAGGGCTTTCAATTCTTTTTTATCAATGGGAAGCACTTCACTGGTTTGTCCTGGCTTTGCCGGGAACAACAGACCCAACTGGCCCTTGTCAACTTTGGCAAAGGCTGTTGTTGACAGTACTGCCACAACAATAAAAAGCACTAACAAGGTTTTCATTTTCATAAATTCCGTCCTCCAATAAGGTTAGGTTTTACCTGTAAAAGGGTAGTTAAAAAAAAAGTATAGAGTGGAATTTTGAGATTGCCTATCCACCTCCTTTCATACTTTTACAATGTCAAATGGTTATTTAGGTAAGTGATGCGTGATTTATTGGACTATAATCTAAAAAAAATAAATTTAAATTGCAACAAAAATTTCATTTATTTTTAAATTCCTCTCTTACGGCTTGTTTACCATAATTTGGCTAAAGCCCATTTTATTGAGAGCGCAGACAAAGCTCCGCGCCCAAGCACGAAGCCATTCAATGTTGACAAATTACCGGATAAGTCAAAACAAGTGATTAGATCCATCTAAAACCTCTCCCTAAATCGGGGCTGCATCAAAACTCTTTGATAATTGGTTTCTATTCAGCATACATTAGTTGCCGCCAGGGTCACGCCAGCAAGGGATTTCGCCTGTTGGCGTGACCTTCATGGCAAATAAAACACGCTGAACAGTTACCATTTTTCAAAATCAAAATCACAACGCTGCCAGAGCTTGTGTTTAATCCGATTTTATATTCACAATTTTTATCGAAGATGTGGACAGCAGGGTTCAGTGGAATCTATTTCAACAAAATAAATTTTCGGGACGCGATAGATGACGCGGTGTGAATTTTATAAAAATAGAGACCGCTGGCGAGCTGGCTGCCGTCAAAACTGAAAACATGAGAGCCGGCGGATTTTTGCCCGAGATCAAATCGCTTGATCTCTCTGCCGGCAATGTCAAAAATTTTCAACAGAACCTGAGATTCGTCGGAAAGTGAAAATCCAATCTGAGTGACGCTGTTGAAGGGATTGGGATAATTTTGCTTCAGCAAAAATCCGGAGCGTTCGGTATCAGCGCGCTCAACGCTGGTGAAGGTCATACCATTAACTTGAACCACATATTCACTGTCCGCTGCAGCACTAACAGCGACAAAAAGGGAACACCGGTCGCTGTCATGAAAATAACCGTTTCCATAACGCCGCAACTGCGCCAATGAAGGATAATTCGGAGCAGCGATTGAATTAATGAACACTGAGTGTGGCTTTGATAGCACATGATGAACCACCGCCAGATAGCAGCGATAGTGCGGTTTGCCATGATATTCACCGATTGATGGCCCGATTCGGAAGTATAGTTGGAGGCTGTCTGGTGAATCGGTGACCGAAAGCGAAAACAATGTCAGCGCAAATTCTCCTCGCTGATAATTCAGCGTGGCGCCGTCATCTTCGTAAAGCCTGAGCTGATTCTGATGTCCGGGCTGGGGATAGAGCTGTAAATAAAGCGTGTCCAGCGGCGCTGCATCAACAAATTGCATAACCGGCTGCATCGGGATGATGCTACCCTTTTTGATAAAAATTGGGATTTGATCCAGCGGCGCCGAAACGGTTACCGCCTGATTCCCTGAATAATGTTGGTCGGTCCAATAATCGACCCATTCGCCCCGGGGCAGGGGCACAGTTTTACTGCGAACCCCATCCGCTGTGACCGGCGCCACCAGCATTGCCTCGCCCCAGCAAAAGGCGGAAAATTCATCGTAAAGCGCGGTGTTGTTGCTGTCCGCGAAAAATAGTGGTCGCGCCAGCGGCATGCCGGTTTGATGGTTTTCGTAAGCCAGGCTATAGTTATATGGCAGCAGTCGGTAGCGCAACTCGATAAATTTTTTAGCGATGCGCTCGGCTTCTGCGCCGTAACCCCAGGGCTCCTGGGGCTGATAATCCACCCCGTGCGCCCGCATCACGCCGCTAAAGGTTGCCAGTTGCAACCAGCGAATGTAGAGCTCAGGCGATGTTGAAGCGCAGCAGAAGCCGCCGATGTCAGAATGCAGGTAAGCCAGACCGGACATCCCGGCATTGAGCATAAACGGAATCTGAGCCGCCAGCCCATAGAAAGAAACGCCCACATCGCCAGTCCAGGGAAATACGCTGTAGCGTTGAATGCCGGCGTAGCCGGAGCGGGTCAAGTTGAACAGCCGATTGTTGGGACGAAAATTTGAATAACCGTTAAAAATAGTTTGTGCCCAGAGCAAATTGTAAAGGTTGTGCACTTTCAGGGTCGATCCCAGATAATGAACCATGTCATAGGGATGACGCTCTGGTTCACCCAGATCGGTCCAGATGCCAGCCAATTCATTTCCGAAAAAATGCGGGTGTTGATTCCACCACCACTGGCGGGCGTCGGGATTGGTAATATCCAGCAACGCCGCGTCGCAATTGCACGACCACCAATTACTGAGCAGATAAGGCGCAGCTTGACTGTTTTTGGCAAAATAACCATTGGCCGCGCCCTCAGCAAAGTTAGTCGAATGTTCAACAACGTAAGGCTCAGTAATGACCACGGTCTTGACTCCCTGCTCTAAAAAGTCCGCCATCATCTGAAACGGATCCGGAAAATTGTTTAAATTCCAGCTCAGGTCGCCCATGTGCTGAAACCAGTATAAATCGAGTACAATGGCATCGCAGGGAATTTTTTTATCGCGCATGATTCGCACCATATCCTGCGCCTGGGTTTGGTTTCGATAGCCGTATTTGGATTGAATATATCCCAGCGCCCATTTTGGCGGCATGGGCTGCCTGCCCGTCAGCCAGGTAAATTTTTTGAGCTGTTCCGGTGCGGTTTTTCCGCAAATGAAAAAAAAGCTCAATTCTCCGCCGCCGGTCAAATATTCAAAAATCGCCGGATCGGTAGCGCCAATATCAAATCGTCCGGGAAAGCTATTTTCAAAATATAAGGCAAATCCGTTGGTCGTGCACAAAAAAGGAACGTTCAGATTCATTGTGCCCGGTGCAGAATGGTAGCCAAACACCTGTGTGTTGTAACAAGAAAAAATTGTGGATTTCAGATCGAGCCGCTTCCCCCTGACACCGCTGCCGTAAAAATGATGGTCTTGCCTGATTGAAAACCGTGCCGCCCTTTTTTCTCCGACCTTTGTAAGTCCGCCTGAAACCGGTTCGCCCAGCAGCAGCTTGCTGTCGGCGTCATAAAATGACAATCTGAGTGGATCTTTCCGGCAGACAATTGTGAGCGAAAGCGTCCGGACTTCCAGCGACGGCGGCGTGTCGATCACTCTGAAGTCCACCTGTTCCAGCGTGTCCCTGATGACGACAAACGATGAATCGAACTCAGCTGAAATGTCCGGTAAAAAATCAATCCGCACAATATCGGGGCGATAGAAAATCATTCTCAATGAAAAATTATCTGCATCAATGATAATCGCCTTGCCCTGTACCGCATGACCGGTAAAATTTCCCATCGGCTGGGAAAAACCAGTAACCGCGAAAAACAAAAAACTCAGGCTGAACCATTTTTTCATAAAGTGCATATTATTTTTTCGCCTTTTTCTGAAATCTGGTTACGGCTTTTGATAAATTGATAAACAGCTCGGGCAATGCTCTGGGGATATTTCCCAGCGCTCCGTAAATGTTTTCAATTAATTCGAGATCAAGGGCATCATTTAATATTTTAACATTAGTTCTGACCACACGCGCCATTTTGTGACGGTTTTTCCGCATCCGTTGCAATGCTTTTTGGCGCGCTTTTGCTGCTTTGCTATCATTGCCTTTGATTTCGTTCCATTTGAAATAGGCGGCTTTGAATTGATCGAAGGAACCCATGATCGATTTTCGAATCCAGAAATGGTCGGGAATTTTACTCAGCTGAATCGAAATTTCCTCCAACGAATCGGATACAGTCTGGCACTGCTGGTCATCCAATCCGGTATGAGCTTTTTGGAGCAAATCGAGCATCAGATTAACCAGCCCGTTTTCTTTAAAATGCTTGAATCCCCAAACCGGTGTGCCCCGTTTTGTCAGGCTCAATCCCTGGTTGGCAGCGTGCTTTTTTGTAGTTACCAATTTTCTTGCCCCTTAATTTTTAATCAATTGAACGATTTTTATTGAATGTTTATTAAAATTTAGTCAGATTAAGTCACTACCATTGAATTTTCTTATTGACAGGCGTGCAGTTCCTTACAATCTGTCCATGAACGCATAAAAAATTAAAAAATTCATGTCATTGCGAGGAGCGCAGCGACGAAGCAATCTCATTGTTTTTACAAGCTTTAAAGATTGCTTCGTTGACGCTCGCAATGACAGTTTATTGCAATGGTAATTAGGAAAAGTTATACAAGTTTGCAAAATATTGAGATAAAAATCAACTATTTTTTCACAGCTTAAAAAAGAGGTTGCATAAAACTCTTAACAGAAAACAGTTGGCAAGGCTAAACAATCTGTTCGAAAATCTGTTTGCTGCGCTGAATTCCCATAAAATGCCCTTCGGCTTCAATAAAATGTGTTTGGGCGCATGGAATAAGATGCGCGTTAAAATGCGCCAATTGGATCGGGACAATCGTATCCTCAACGCCGTGCCAGATTTCAACCGGAGACTGAATGTCTTGCAAACAAAAGCCCCAGGGCTGAGACAAAATCGAAATATCAGCGACCACCCCGCGCGTTCCCTGCCGAAAGGCTTGCGCCACATCATCTTTGAAAAGCCGCTGAATTTCCGGGCGCGAAAACAACGCCTTATCAGCCGGAGGCAGTTCGGTCATAAATTTTTGAAACGCGGTCGAGATGGGAATTTTGAATGTTTTGAAGAACAAATTGAAAACAAACCGCAACAGCAGCGGCGTGTTTTTAGCGCTCGAAAACAGCAACCGTGCGCCCGGCGGAAACGCGGCAAGAGTTTGAGTTTGCAAAGGGGCAAGACTGCTGATGATTATCGCCTTGGTTAAATTTTCCGGTATTTTGCGAGCGCAAGCCAGCGC
The DNA here is from genome assembly GCA_011046315.1 of bacterium. Taxonomy (GTDB): domain Bacteria; phylum Zhuqueibacterota; class Zhuqueibacteria; order Thermofontimicrobiales; family Thermofontimicrobiaceae; genus Kaytiofontadaptatus. The sequence goes on along the minus strand of DSAU01000296.1, from coordinate 2,045 downwards.
ATAGGGACCGCCGCCGGAAACGCCGACCACAGCAAACTGTTCGATTCGGTTGCCACGGGCGAACGCCAGTAGATCATCAGGCAAGTCGAGCAAGCGTCGTCCCGGTTGAAAGTCGGAGTCGCCGTAGCCGGGACGATCCAGCGCATAAATCAAAATTGGCAACTCCTCAAAAATTGACAGATCAGGATTGCGTTGCAACCGCGATCCGGGAATCCCATGAAAAAAGAACACGGGTTTACCCTGCGAATTTCCATAAACCGCATAACTGATGTGCCGACCGTCAGGCAGCCTAAACAGGTTTTGATCTTGTTGAACTATCGTTTTCATTTGTTTCCGGATTTTTGGCAATCAATAAGGTGGTGGTTATTATTTTTCGTGTCAAAAATTCATAACGTGTTCGATTCCTTTTTTAACAGTTTCGAAGCGCAGTGGTATTCGGATGTACCCGCCTTCTAACCACAGCCAAACCAGGTCGATAAAATGATCGCTGCCGAGCCAGCCGTCCTGCCCACCGAGAAGCACAAAATAATTTTCATCGAGGTCGCTCAGTTCTGAGACATAACATGCATTGGCGCCATAGAAGGTCTGGTGCCGTTTATTGCTGATCCGGTCGGTTTTCATGGCTGAATATTGGCGATGTTGATACCGGCTAAAGTAATCAACAATAAAACCGGAATCAGCAGATAGGCTTTCCTACATTGCATGTCACCTGTTTGGTTTTTGGATCAGGTCGTGATTACTGAATTGTCAATTCCGGGAAAATGTGACGGCGCATATTTGTCGGCTTTCCAATCGTTCTCCCATTTTTCGCCGTCGATCAGGTAGCGGAACTGATATTCCACCCCGGCATCCAGTTTTAATGTCGCTGTAAAATCGCCGTTTTTCGATTTTTTCATCGGTTTAGCCTGTTCATCCCAGTTGTTAAAATCGCCCACCAGATGAACGGTTCGCGCTGAAGGCGCCGCCGCCTTCTCCAGCCGAAAGGTGACTTTACAGGCTGGCTTATCTTTCAAATACCGTTTTTTTAAACTCATGGAATATTTCCTTTCTGATTGAAATCATCATTTTGTTTCGCAGCTTGTGTTTCGGGCTTATACGAATAAATTCTTTAAAAAGTTCATTGATCTCGCAACAGACCCACTGCACCCGATCCATTAAAATTTGACGCAGCAGGTTAATTTTCTTGTTGACATTTTTAAAAAATTGATTATATTGTTTTAGCGCCGCATTCGCAGTAACCGGTCGCAAGGTTATTTACAAAACTTATTCAAACAGCACCCGGTTTGTCAGGTAATTACTCCATTGTGAGATTATTTTAGACATCTGCAAAATAGAGAGTTTTTAAATTCTATTGTCATGCATGATGATGCAGCTATAGTTTGGACATTATATAGATAATATAAATAAATTTAGTCATTGCATCTTTGTTAACTCTTAAAAACTCATCCCCTAAGTCCCCTTCTCTTAAAAAGAGAAGGGGACTTAACGGTATCAAATTTAACCAGTTACTCCCCCTCTCTTCTCAAGAGAGGGGTCCGGGGGGTGAGTTTTGATTAATAGAATATCAGCAAATTTCTCGATAAAAGATTATCAAAGAACATATAAAATATAACCTTTAAATAAACAGACTGGTTAGCACAATGTTAATCTAAAACGTCCAAACTTCAGATGCATGATGATGCAGGCATCTCATAAATTTTTTATTATCAATAACGAGGAGACTCTTGCATTCGCTGGAGTGACATCAATTAACGACTGGTTTGTCTGTTTTACAGAGCTCTAAGATTATTGATACAACAAATTAATTGCTATTTTCGGATAGAAGCATGTTCGATCTTCAAGTTCCAGACCATATTATTCGCCACGCTCGAGACCTGCTCAAGCGCCACAATTTTGGCAAGCGCGGTATTGCTGACGGAAGCTATTCGGAACAACTAACCGGCTTGATCGGCCAATGTGTAATCCTTGAGCTGTTCGATCTGCCGCTGATGACCGGAGAAAAAGGGTTTGATAACGGTGAGGATTTACAAATTGCCGAAAAAGCC
>DSAU01000532.1 GCA_011046315.1 bacterium | reverse complement strand
CGAAGCGGAATGCCGGAATCTCAATAATAGAACTTTTAAATATTAATTTGCACATATATTCAGGAGATTCCGGCTAAAAACATGCCGGAATGACATTATTAGTTAAGAGTGCTGAACTATTAAGAATCGCCTAATAATTGCTCACAAATCAGATAATTTCCGAAAGCTGTTTCGGATTCAATTCGATTGATCGTTCACATCCCTTCACCAAAAGGAGCTGGTCTCGGATGTTATTAATCTTATTATTTTACTGCGGTGTTCAGTTGGACTCATTTTCACAATAAAGCCCCAAAATGGGTAAATGCTACTCCCAACATATCAATGGGAAGGATTTTCAGGAGGTATGAATCTATTTTATTCATCGCATTCCTGGGACTAAAAAAGACCGCTGAATTGTTTACGCATGCGCCATGATTGGTTTGAAGCAAAACACCTGCCAGAATTCGCATCGAGGTGGTATATTTTGCTGCAGCAAGGCAAAGTGTTGCCTGACATCTGCTTTTTCAGCGTCTTCAGAAACGTTTCGATTGCAGCAGCTCCTCGGTAACAACGCCTCAGATTTCCAATCAAAGTCAACGTCAATATTCTCTCAGTCGGATGCGATACCCTTCCACATAAAGAGCGTGAGTGGACACCATTTTTACGATTTTATCTTCTGATTGCTAACTTTTCGATTAAAGTTCGGTAGCCTTGCAAATCTTTGCTTGCTAAATAGCGAAGCAGTCGCTTTCTCTGTCCCACCAGCTTCATTAAACCGCGCCGTGAGTGATGATCTTTCGGCGCCTGTTTTAAGTGGTCTGATAACGTTTTAATCCGTTCGGTTAACAGCGCCACCTGGGTTTTGGTGTTTCCGGTATCCATTTCATTGTCGCCATATTCTCTGATGATTTCCTGTTTTCTCTCTTGAGTAAGCGGCATTTTTATCTCCTCATTAGTTATAATTCGCCAGGAACTCTAAGGTCTTTGTTTTATCCAATTCTATTTGGTTATAAAGTTGTTTTGTATTTTCAAATTTGGTATCATCTCTCAATTTTGTCGCAAATTCGAGGGTCAATGTCTCCCCATAAAGATTGGTTTTTACATTAAAAATAAATGCTTCAACCGAAAGCTCATTCTGTGAAAATGTAGGTTTGACGCCGATATAGATGACCGCTTTGTGTCTTTCACCGCGGTGAAGCGCCCAACCGGCATAAATTCCGTTTTGAGGAATGAGTTTGTTTTCAGAAAAAGGACGTAAATTCGCGGTCGGCGTGGCATAATTGCGTCCTCTGCCTTCCCCCTTGATAACCAGTCCGTTCAACTGATAACGGTGCCCCAGGTAGGTGCTTGCCAAATTTACATTCCCCTCAGCCAGCAGTTTACGTATTTTGGTGCTGCTAATAATTACATTGTCGATTGAAAATGGTGGCATTTTAATGATGCGATAACCAAACGCTGATTTGAGCTTCTCCAGCGCATCAATGTTGCCTGAACGACCTCGACCGAAAGCATGATCATAGCCGATAATGATATGAGTGAAACCAATCTTTCCGACCAGAATTTCCTTAATAAAGGTTTCTGAAGATAGTCTGGCAAAGGATTCAGTAAAAGGTATTATTATCAGCCGATCGATACCGGCGTTATCCATAAAAGCAATTTTTTCTTCGAGTGTGGTCAGCAATCTCAATTTTGGTTTAATATCCGGTTTTAACACAAATTGAGGGTGCGGTTCAAAAGTAACTACAGTTGAACAACTTTCTGCTTGTCCGGCAATTTCGCATAAACGGTGGATAATTGACTGATGACCCAAATGAACACCGTCAAAGGTACCCAGTGTCAAAACACATTTTTCCGGTTCGATGCTGCCAAGATTCTGATAGATCTTCATAACAATTTTTTAAGAGGACTCTGCTGCGTTTATAATTATTTCGGAAAATTGATCTACGCTCAACGAATCCTCATTGTGATAGTCTCCGATACTGGTCCGAATCAGTGAATGCAAATGGCCACCGCAGCCGATTTTTTCGCCAAGGTCCCGCGCCAGACTGCGGATATAGGTGCCGCTGGAACACTTTACCCGAATTTTTATCAACTCAGTCTGAAAATTCAACATGCTAATTTCTTCAATGTAAACAGTACTCGGTTTCCTTTCAACGACTAATCCGGCGCGCGCCAGCTTATACAAACGTTTTCCCTGAATTTTTTTTGCTGAAAACATGGGCGGGACTTGTTCAATTTCACCGGTAAATTCACTCAAGTATGTTTCCAACTCATTGTGAGTCACTCCGGGAACCAGCGCCTGTTTGACCACTTCTCCTGTTTGATCATCAGTGTTGGTGGTGATTCCCAATCTTATTTCAGCGACATAAATTTTTGGCATCTTCATCAGCCGTGAGACCTGCTTGGTTGCCCTGCCGGTGCACAATAACAACACCCCTTCGGCGAATGGATCCAGGGTTCCGGCATGCCCCACCTTAGTATTAACCATGCTGCGAACCTGCTTAACCACCCAAAATGAAGTTTTGCCGACAGGTTTGTTCATATTGAGAATAGCGCCAGCTTGAAAATCAAATGCGGTTCCCAGCCAATTCATTGGTTATCTTTTTTCTTTATTTGATCCAATAAATAATCAATACGGTCGGCTTGATCCACACCGGAATCGAAATAGAAACGTAGCTCAGGCACAAATCGCAGCTCCGATTTTCTCGCCAGCTCCAAACGCACAAAGCTGGTAACTCTATCCAACGCTTTTGAAATTTGCGGCTGTGAATAATGTGTGCCCAAAAAACGATAATAAACTTTGGCAATTCGTAGATCGTCGGATATATTTACAAACGTAATAATCACATCTTTTACAACCGGATCTTTGACATCTTTGCTAATAATAGTGGAAATGTCCCGTTTGATTTGCTCCGCAACGCGAAGTGTTCGCTTAACCTTCATTTTTCCCACAAAAGCTTATGCTTAAAATATTTCAATCGTATAATCAACAAGCTCAACTCTAAAATCGGATTCGACAAAATGGATGACTTTATGGATCGTGCTATCCGTGATCTTTCGGTCGTTGGAAATAGTGGACACTGCCAGAGTGCTGCGTTGCCATTTTTCATTATTTCCAATTTCAGCAACTGATACATTAAATTTATTTCGTATTTTTGTTTTAATGCTGTTTAATACAAACCGCTTTGATTTTAATGATCCACTTTCTGGAATAAACAGCTCAATTTGGCTCACGCCGACGAACATAAGACCACCGCTCAAAAATCATTTTAGGGGGCGGGATAAATTAAGTTACACATATAGAATCTGTAGCATATTGAGTTAAAACAAACTTAGATATTAAAATGAGTAAGTTATTTAATCCAGCCCCCTTAATTAACCGCCAGATGGCGTTTGACTTCAACTGTTTTGTAAACCTCTAAAATATCACCGACTTTAATATCGTTGAAGTTTGCTAATGCCACACCACATTCAAAACCGGATGTCACTTCCTTGACGTCCTCTTTAAAACGCTTAAGCGAGCTTATTTTGCCTTCATACATCAATTTATCGTCACGGTAAAGCCGTATCAGATCATTGCGGGTGATCTTGCCGGAAGCCACATAACAGCCCGCCGCCAAACCGACTTTGGGAACTTTGAAAACATCTCGGACCTCCAACGTTCCCAGATTTTCCTCTTCTATCGACGGTTCCAACAAGCCCTCCAGTGCTGCATGCACGTCGGAAATGGCGTCATAAATAACACGATAGATTCGAATGTTCACACTCTCTTTCTTGGCAATTTCGCGCGCCTTGATGCTCGGACGGACCTGAAAACCGATAATAATAGCGTTTGATGCTGACGCCAATAACACATCGGATTCTGAGATGCCACCGACACCTTTCAGGATCACTTTGACGGTCACTTCTTCGTTGGAAAGCTTGAGCAATGAATCATTGAGCGCTTCAACTGAGCCGTCGACATCAGCTTTTAGAATTAATGACAATTCCTTTACCGCGCCTCTTTTAATTTGCTGAGATATTTCATCAAGTGTCAAATGATGGAAGTGACGATGGTCTTGTTCCCGGCGTAATTGCTGCCGCTTCAAACTGATTTCACGAGCATCCCTTTCAGATTCCAAAACGATAAATTTGTCACCAGCCTGCGGTAAACCAGTGAAGCCAGTTACCAATACCGGGTCAGAAGGTCCGGCTTGTTTTTGTTTGCGCCCCAATTCATCGAACATACTTCGAACTTTGCCGTGATACTGACCAACAATAAACGGGTCTCCGATATGCAACGTTCCCTTTTGCACCAAAACGGTTGCCATTACGCCTTTGCCTTTATCCAGTTTCGACTCTATCACCACTCCTCGCGCCAGCCGATCATAATTTTCTTTCAGCTCTAACATGTCAGCTTCCAACAAAATGCTATCGAGCAGCTTATCAATATTTTTACCAGTGATCGCTGAAATTTCAACGCATTGATGCTTTCCGCCCCACTGTTCGATTAACACGCCATGTTCGGAAAGCTGCTTTTTTATTTTTTCCACATTGGCGTTCGGTTTATCGATTTTGTTAATCGCGACTACGATGGGAACTTCTGCCGCCCGTGCATGGTCAATTGCTTCCAGTGTTTGAGGCATCACACTATCATCAGCGGCGACAATTAAAACCACGATATCGGTAGCCTGTGCCCCGCGGGCTCGCATCGCGGTAAATGCCTCGTGACCAGGAGTATCCAGGAAAGTGATCATTTTGCTGTTGACATTTACCCGATAAGCGCCGATATGTTGAGTAATACCGCCGGATTCGCTATCAATAATATTGCTTTTACGGACATAATCCAACAGCGAGGTCTTCCCGTGATCGACATGTCCCATTATCGTCACCACTGGTGGCTTTGGTTTCATTTTTGATACATCTTCATCTTCTTCTTCAATATCTTCGAGCAATTCACTGCCAAATTCAGGAACAATATCCACCTTGTAGCCAAATTCGTCGGCAACAATTTCCAGCGTCTCCTTATCCAATCGCTGATTGATAGTGACCAGCAATCCCAATTCGATACATTTTTTGATGACCTCATTGGATTCAACCCCCATCTCATCCGCCAATTCTCCAACCGTAATAAATTCGTTGACCTTCAGCAGATTTTCGTCAACATCTTCAACAGCTTCCACATCTTTGGTTTTCTTCTTTCTTCTTTTGTGCCGAGATGCCTCTTCCATTGCCGCAAAAGTCTGACGAATTGATTGTTCGACCTCTTCTTCACTGATAACAAATTTCTTCCTTTTCTTCGATTTCTTTTTCGGTCGGTCTTTGGTTTTAGCCTCGCCAGGACGTTCAACGCGTTTCATTTTTACTTTTGGCTTTTTAACTTCGGCAGCGCTCGTTTCAGAAGTTTCACGACCGGCTTTTATTCGTTCTTTTCGTTTCAGCTTTTTCTTTTTTGCCTCAACTTGTTTTTCGACAGGTTTTGCTTTCTCCGGCTGTTTTTTACCTTCTCCTTTTTTTGCTTCTGCAGCAGCCGCTTTTTCTGTCCGCGGTTCAAACTTTTTATGTTTAATGGCGGGAGCTTTCCGCTCTTCGATTTTGTCAGCAACTGTTTTCTCTAATTCTTTTTCCGCGACAGGTGCTGTCGAATCAGTGTCAACAAGAACTTTTTCCACTTTCGAATCCATATCAACCGGCAAGATTTTTTTTGCCTGTTTCTCCGGTTTTACTGGCTTTTTCTTACGAAGCAGACCCTCAGTCATCACTTTCGTAGAGATTTCGAGACGTTTTTGATATTCAAGCAGCTCTTGCTCTTTACGCGCCGCTTCAATGGCATGTTTTTCCTGAAGCTCTTTTTTAATGTCATATTTTTTAGTAACGACTTTGCTATCATGAGAAAATTCTTTGGCAATTTCCTCATACATATCATCGGTTATTGGGCTCATTCGACTGCTAATCTTGAAATTCTTCTTTTCAAGAAAAGTGGTTAAAGCCTCAATTGAGACATTAAATTCACGTGCTACTTGAAATACTCTCCGTTTATTACTCAAAGTTTACTACTCCAATTCTTCTTCTTCTTCGGTGATGCTTTCGATAGCTTCAAATATTTTGTCAACCGTTTTTGCGCCAATGCCCCTGATTTGTTGAATTTCTTCTTTTCCGGCGTCAATAATTTCGCCGATGGTTTCATAACCGGAAGTGATCAATTTTTTAGTTATCGAATAGCCTATTTCATTTTCAATCTCTGTCACGTCGACGCTGTGAACACTTTCCGAATCCTCAATCTCAGCATATTCAGACGCTTTAATGGTATTAATTTCAAAACCGGTAAGCTTTGACGCTAACCGCTTATTTTGCCCGCCCCTGCCGATTGCCAGTGATATTTGATCATCCGGAATCACAGCGAGAGCAGTCCGATCCTCATTGTTTACGATGACTTTTATCGGCTTTGTCGGACTCAATGCGCGAGTGATAAACAGTTCGGGATCTGAAGACCAATTAATAATGTCGATTTTCTCATCATTCAATTCTTTAACGATCGATTGGATGCGGAACCCCTTCATCCCAACGCAAGCGCCTACTGCATCAATGCGTTTGTCATTTGAAGATACGGCAATTTTTGTCCGTTCACCGGCTTCGCGCGCAACGCTTTTAATTTCGATGATCCCCTCATAAATCTCCGGAACTTCGAGCTCAAAAAGGCGCACCAAAAACAGAGGGGAGGATCGAGAGACAATAATTTCTGGCCCGCGGTGTGATTTGAGAACATCTTTGAGTATTACCTTCAAATGCTCGCCACGGCGGTATCTCTCATTATATATTTGTTCTGACTTCGGAAAAACCAATTCCACTCCTTCAACATTCATAAAAATTTCATTCCGATTTACCTGTCGAATGTCCCCGGTGATAATCTCTCCCACCCGGCTTTTAAATTCATCATAAATGACGTCTTTCTCCGCTTCCTTAATTTTTTGATTCAAATTTTGTTTCGCGGAAATAATCAGTCGACGACCAAAAGTTGAAGGATCAATAATTTCGAGAAACTCGTCGCCGACTTCCAAATCCGGCTCTACTTTGCGTGCGCTTTCCAAATCGATCTCAACCAGAGCGTTTTCCACACTCTCAACAATGGTTTTGCTTTGGCATATTTCGATCTCACCTTTATCCATGCTTACAAAAATGCTAAAATTATCGGTGCTGCCATATTTCTTTTTAATCATTGAATACATTATATTTTCAATGATTTCACTGAGCAGACTTTTATCAATGTTCTTCTCTTTAACGATTTGTGTGAAAGCTTCTACTATTTCACTTTTCATTGTTTACGGTCTCCTAAACACGCTTCTTTTTTGACTTACCAGACAGGCAATATTTTTGCAGAGCGAATACTTTCAATTAAAATCGGAACCTCGTTATCGCCTTCCGCTAAAACGACCCGATCCTCATGCACCTCTTTAATCAAGCCGGTTTGGGTTACCACATTATCAGCGTTAGAAATATATTGAATTCTGACAAGACGGCGAAGATTTCTCTCAAAATCGCGATGGCTTTTAAGCGGCCGATCGATTCCCGGAGAAGATACTTCTAACCGGTAGCTGTTTTCAATCAAATCTTTTCGATCTAACATCTCAGCTATTTCCCGGCTGACTTCAGTACATTGGTCGAGTGTTACACCGCCTGCTGTATCGATAAAAATACGAAGCAGCCGGGAACCGCTTTTGCCCTTGAGCTCAACATCAACCAGTTCCAAATTTCTCTGCTCAATTACGGCAACTGCCAGTTCCTTAATTTGTTTTACAATCGCATCTTGCATCATTTTCATTTTTTGGCAATAAAAAAGTGGGATTATTTCCCACTTTAAAAGATAAATATAATAAAATAAATATTAATTTGCAAGTTATTTTTAATATTTATTTAGTTTTTAACTTTTTAATTTTGCTAAGT
>DSAU01000208.1 GCA_011046315.1 bacterium | reverse complement strand
CGAACGCTGTTTTCTTTTGACAGCACGCCCATGAACCAGTTTTCAACCCAGAGCGGTGATCGAATGATTGATTTAACGGTATCACCACCGGGGACGAGCTTCAACGTATCCACCCAATCACCGTGACGTCGGTGCTTCCAATTGTGAATTAATTGAAGTCCGTTTTCATTCTGGACAATTTCCAGCTCCAACTGGCGATAGCGCCAGGGAGCAATGTCGGTACTTTTTTCCAGATTTAGCTTCCATTTGCCAAAAATTACACTGTCAGTTTCGCTACATGCTTGAGCAAAAATAATTAAAAGCATCAAACTAAATGCAGATAAAATTGATTTTTTCATTGCAACTCCTTCAATTTTCATTTTTCAATTCGGACAATTATACAATCAAAGCACTTTGGCTCAGCCAGTTAACCCCCTGACTGATGACGGAAAAATCCCAGTTTAAGCCGCGGTTTCTGACTGGATTATCAATTTGCGCCGATTCTAAAAATTAAAAAATAGAGCAAAATAATCAAGCCCACCACGCACCACGACAGCACAAATCCCCAGATATCCCACCGATCCGGCTTCCAAAACTCCCAATTGGTACCGGGAAACAACTTTCTTTTTTCAACGATATCCGGATTCTCAATTGCTTGCTTCACCAGCCGCGCATCCTCATCGGCGTCAGCCACGGCCGGGGTGTGAATTGCGCCGTAAAATTCGCGCAATGTTTTTTCAGAGTTGGGTTTTGTAATCATACTGATACCGAATAAAAGAATGAACGGAAAAATAATATCGAATAGAAAAGAGAGCGTCGCCAGTTGCGGTTTGGTCATATTTTGCACCGGCGCTCCCAACAGCGACAGGTAATATAGCTGATTTTTAAACGCACCATTGCCAACCAGCCGTGAGTTGGGGTCATCCGGATCCTCTCGCATCACCTGATCAAAAAAGATAGCCGTCGGAGGATGAACCTTCTTTTTTTGAATCGACTGACCCACAAATTCGGCGCGGCCCTCTTCTACGTCCTTTTGCAAAGCGCGCGTGGTGACCATCACGGTTTGCTCGCGAGTTTGAATGGTCAATTTGGGGTTGTACCGGATCGACTCAAAATTTGGCGCCATATTGGGAATGACCACCGTCGTAAAAATGGTTAGCACCATTTGAATCACCACCGCTTTGGTTGTCAACCGCCGCCAAAAATAAACCAGCCACAAAGCCGGACCAATTATGGTTCCGACAGAAAGCACATATTTGAACATGACGAAAATATCATCCACTTTATTGGCAAAATAGATGGACGAAAGCAGCACTACAAAGATAACGATTCTGCCTGCCAGCACCTGTGCCTTTTCTTTAATTTTTGGATAGATCGGCTGCAAAATGTTTTTAGTAAAAGCAGCGCTCCACTCCAGACTTTGAGCGTCAATCGATGACATGTTTGCCGCCAGAACAGCCGCAACCATCAGTCCGATAAAACCAAATCCGAGCAGATCTTTGGTCAGATGTCCCCAGATCATGGTTGGGTCAGAGAGCTGACCATAATACAACCCGACAGCAATCAAACCCGTCAGAGCCCAGCCGATCATTACAAATCTCTTCGAAAATGCACCCACCATCATCCCAATTCGAGCACTTTTATCGTCTTTAGCTGATCCGCCAGCGGTGAAACTCCTCGGCGGTAGCCCGATAAGATTGACTGTCACCATTGCCGCCACAAAATACCATGTATATTCACTGGTTGCAGCAGAACCGAAAAGTTCAAACATATAATCCGGAACATTGGCGTGTAATCCGCTAAACCCACCAAGCTTAACCAACCCCACCGGAATGAGTATCACTGAGAGAAATAGAATCAAAAGTCCCTGAATGATATCCGTCACCACCGCGGCGAATAATCCCCCCAAAATCGTGTAAGCTCCGACAATGCCGGCATAGATAAAATAGAACAATATCAAATTGAGATAGGACGGACTGGCGTATATTTCATTTCGTTTCAACTTTTCGCGCAATACGACAATCTCTGCCTTTTCTTCTGCAGAAACCGTTTCAAAGCTCTGTTTGGTTTCCAACTGTTTTAAGCGGTTGAAACCGTCGACAGCTTCTCGTTCCACCTGGGTGTATTCTGACTCCGGTTTGATCATCAACGCCTTCATGGTTTTTCCGGTCAGCAAAAATCCCATCGAACCGCCGTAAATTGCAATCATCAAAATATAGATGGCAAACAAACCAGCGAGAAATCTGCTTTCGAAGCGATGCAAATAGATGTCGCCCGGTCCGATGTAACGGGTTCGGCGTTGCAATATCGACGAAAACCAATAGAAAGGCGTGATGAATAGCACCAGATTTTGAAACCACAGCCCGGACAGTCCCTGGCGATAAATCTCCCGGGATACACCTGTTGCCTGGTCTGCGCTGGTGATAGTTCCGAAATTCAGAAAAGCAAACAGAACTTTTCCGAAGCTCCGTCCCCCCTGATAAAAATCTTTAGTCGTCTTGACCTTTTTGCTCGACCAGCGACCAATATAAATCATCAATACAAAATATGAAGAGATAACCATCCAATCCACGACATGCAGTCCGAGAAAATCCATTTTTATTTCCTTTTCGCTTTTACTTTCATACTTGTGAGCGTTTAATTGCCGAAGAGTAATTGATAACAATAGACAAAAACGCCGGCAGTCCATCCCAGCATCGATTGCATTTGGTACTCATTTTTAACGCGAATCGAACCTTCCACCACATTATACTTTTCCCAGAGCTTTCCTTATTTTTTGCCAGTTCGATCAGTCCGTGCCCGATCAAGCCGATGTTGATAAAATAAATATCCCAGTAAAAATAGTTTTGCATTTCCTCGCCTTCCGGGCAAGGAACTGTGTACGGAAAAGGCATTCCAATCAAATTTCCGCGATCCTCGGTAATATGCCGGACAGAATTCTCCCAATGTTCCCGAATGCAATCGTAAATTGGTTTAAAATCAGACAACATAATTCTCACCTATTTAAATTGAATTGATCGTAGCTGTTATTTCAAAGCTCCTGCTGACAGCCAGCTTTCTACCTGGGCAAAAATCTTTTTTTGATTTCAGGATATCAAATACATTATTATTAAAAACGTAAATCTATTCAGCCAATTGTCCGTTTTTCGAATATCATTCGTCGCCGCCAAATTTTAGATATCCGAAACGCCACGGCAAATGAAACGCCAGACGCCCGGTCTGGCTCCATGAGTAATGTTCTCTCCTCCCCATTTCCGGAGAATCGATGCGATAGAAATTCACCCGCCAGCTATCCCCTGGTTGTGGTGGTGAATTTTTGGCACCGAAAAGCTCATCAAACGGAATCGCGTACTCTGCTGTCCAGCGTTTTCCTTTACCCGGTTTATCGACTTCACCGAAAATGTGCGAACTGGTTTTAATATTTTTAAAATTCATTTCAAACAACGGTTTAAACTCTCCGAATGGATTTTGCGGAGATCGGCTATTGATCACACAGGCATCATAGATCACATTTTTGGGGCTCAGATTAATTTCGTAATATTGATGTCCGCAATTTGCCGGATTGAGAAAAACCTCCACGCATTCTTCATCGTAAACCGGGCCGTTCCTGTAGGCAACCGTACCCCAAATGTAATCGTCCTCACACTCGAAGCCAACATATAAAAAATTCTCGCTGTAGAGCAATTTTACCCGGGTGGAAAACCCTCCGCTCTCCCCGGTAACGGCATCGTTCAGTATTGCCACCGGCGCAATTTTCCAGAGCGGATGGTTCATCTTTCCGGTCAGCTCAAAATCTTCACCAATTTTCGGACAAACGTAAACTGGCAGAAGCAGCGCCCGGTCTTCGTTAGCAAAATCGACCATCACTCCGCTATTGCCATGAATCATCTCCAACTTTCGCTCCCCAATTTCAGCATTGAGAAACGGACCGCTAAATAATCTATAATCAGCAAAATCGATTGGCTTCCCGTTCAATCGCCTCGCTCCGTCATAAGCAAAGGTCATCACATCTCCATCTGAGGTGGTATAGCCGACCATCAGTGTCTGATCGAAAGTATCATGCACCACTGGATTGCTGTGTATTTGAGATTTAAAAGCGTCAAATGATTCATAGTCATCAGCGGAGGCGACCTCTATCACACAACCATTTTTCAGCTCATAGCTACGCAACCGAAAACATTCCGCTTCTTCGATCCACTGATACGGCTTCAATGGGTAATATGCGATATAGCTATTTCCCCCCTGACAAAAAATCCATCCTGAATCATCCTCTTCACGACGCGCCAGATCTTTTGGAAAAAAGCCATCAATATGGCCGAAACGGACGCCCTCCGGGATATTGTAGAGCACGATCAAAGCATTTTTGTGTTGAAATGTTTTTTCATACGGAGAACTCGATGACCATTTATCCTCACTTCCATAATACGAATGTGCCCGTGCTACCTCATCAATGGTGAATTTCATCTCTTCCGGAAAAAACATTGCCAGGTCAATGGTACCCACAAAAGGATGTTTGGTAAAAATTGACATGTAAGGGCTGTCGCTAATGAAACTCACATCCCAGACATGCTGCTGAATCGGCTGCAAGATGTCCCCACCCATCATCGATCCCAACGCAAAATCCTTTGTCATATAGGTGTATTTGTAAACCGGCGGATTTTTTTGATCGCTCAAGCGGATAATATTTCTCACCCGTTTGGTTTCGGTGTGAACATAAGGCTGTTGACGATCGGTGCCGATATTATAGAGGACTACCGGCAATTCAAAATCGCTCATGGCTGCGGTCAACAAGGTGGGATGCATCATGGGTTCAGTTTGCCCGAAAAACAACCACCCCCACGAAGTCATGTTCGAATTTCTGTGTTTAGGCATAATCAGCCGTTCGGGATATTCACGGCTATGAGCGCCCACATACAGGCCTTTCAAATGCTCCACCGCATAATCCCCAATGAGCCAATAGAGCATGCCCAGCGCATTTTGTTTCATTTTCGGATCCTTTGCCCATTGATACAAACTGAACATGGGGGCGAGAAAAACCGTCATGTAGGTCGGCGAATCAAATTCACCCTGACCAATGGTCGTTGTGATGCGTATCCAATCCAGCAGATATTCTTCAGCCTCCGCCATGTTTTCTGCTGCTGGTTTGCCAGTGTACCAACCGTTGGCTGGTAGATCCGCAAAGGTTTGAGCAGCAAGGTATAATCCGGTGTAATACATCGCCAGATGGTTCTCGGTATCGCCGCGATAAAAATTAGCCGTTGCCATATAATCGCGAACCTTCTTCTTTAAATCTGATTTCATGCAAGGTTCAGCAGCAAGGTAGCCGGTCATCAATTCGTAAATGACAAACATACCTCGATGGGAATTATCCGCGCGCGCAAGTTCTTTTTCAAACATTTTTATGCCAGTTTTCGAGCTTTTCTTGTGACAAATTTTGGCACCGGCAATCAGAAAATTCGACTCATCAGTTTTCTGGGCCCAGTTCAAAACCTGGTTTCGCCGTTGCTGATAGCTGTTATCCATAGAGACTCCGTTTGAATTTATCAATAAAATTCCAACAATAGATATTAAAATAACATTTTTGATCATTTTCATGGTTACGTATCCTTGATTATAGTTATAGCCGATGGTTCAAGTAAATTAAGGATTGAACAGCGCCTCAGGTCATTGAGTTAACATAATCATGTCCCAGACCTGACTTGTTTCCAACCCAATAAATTTCCAATTTGCGCCGCTGTCCTGGCTCATCCACACGCCATCGTTCATGGTTCCGGCAAAGACCCGGCTTTCATTCTGGGGGTCGACCAGCAGGGCATGAATATCCAATACCCGCAAGTTTTGATTAACAGCCACCCAGGATTTCCCACCGTCGATGGATTTAAACACACCCCCCTGAAAGGTACCGACATAAATCAGCTCCGGATTCTGCGAAGCAAATGCCAGCGCGTACACGGTAAGGTGGGTCAATCCACGGTTGTGTCGCTGCCAGCTTTTTCCATGATCACTGGAAATAAACACACCGTCATCTTCAGTACCGACTGCCAATAGATGCGGTTTTTCCGGGTGCTGAACAATAGTTCGTATTCCCAGTCCCAGCAATGCCACTGGCTGCCAACTTTCTGCCCCGTTAAAACTCTGGTGAATGCCGGATTCGGTAGCAACCCATAATCGCTGACGATCGGTTCGATCGATGATAACCGCAGGTGTAAAGGTACTGGTCAATCCGACATTTTTCTCGCGCCAGCTTTCGCCGCTGTCGGTCGTTTTAAAAATTCCATACGCGGTTGCAGCATATACGATATGTGGGTCTTTCGGATCGATGGCGGTTTTCAAACACTCGGTCATTTGCCAGCCGGAAGTGATGCGCCAGCTTTTTCCACTGTCATCAGATTTGAGAACACCATTTCCACAAGACAGATAAAAAACAGTGTCCGCATCTTGTTCAACCGCTGACACTGAAAAACATTTGGTGTAGGGCCATCCGTAATGGCGCCAGGTTTTTCCATAATCACTGGTTGAAAACAATCCCACCGTCGGGTTTTCGTAACTGCCGATGCGAAATTTCTTGGTGCTTCGGGTAACCACAAACAGCTTCGATCTTGCATCCAGAAAGTTGACATCCATAAGCATTATCCCAATTAACATGATGATAAAACAGAGATTGATTCTCATCACGGTCTCCAATTGTTATTAATAAAAATCGTAACAGTTCATCTGTCATTCCGGCTGGAGCGAAGCGGAATGCCGGAATCTCAATAATAGAACTTTTAAATATTATTTTGCCCATATATTCAGGAGATTCCGGCTAAAAACATGCCGGAATGACATTATTAGTTAAGAGTGCTGAACTATTACTAAAAATCTTTTATACTATCAAATAACCAGTCTCGCCAATACAGCAAATCCTTTTTTAATCGAAAATAAACACGCCAATCAATTTATGTGCACCAGCAGCGAGACGTATCAAAATTTTTACGCCGACAAGAAATATTTTTCCAAATCTTCCTTATCAGAAATCTCTTTGATCCCCGGAATTTTCATTCCCCAGTCGATCTCCCCGAGGAACATGCGATAATTATCCATTTTAAAATAGCTCACCAACCAGCGGTTTTTTCGGCGCTCAATCACCTCCATGGCAGTGATGTTTTTTTTCAAAGCAATCGGTTTTTTTCCACGCCAGTCAAAGGGATTATCTGAAACAACATAGTACCAGTATTCATATTGTCCGCCGAAAAATAACAGATATTGTCCGCCTAACTGTTGTACGTTTGCTGACTCCGGATGGGCTAAAACATCTGAAATGAAAACCGGACCTTCATCTTTCCAATCGATCAGATTTTTGGAGCTGGCGCGCGCCACACAACCTTTTCCGGAGCGGGTAACTGCCGTGTAATAGAGATGAAAATGATTATCCAACTGAATCAGATGGGGATCGCGACAGGCTGCGCCGTTTTCAGTCGGACAAAACGCCCATTCATATTCATCAGGTCGAATCAACGGTCGATTGCCGACACGATTCCAATGAAATAAATCATCAGAAATCGCCGCGCCGATGCGCTGAGTGTTATCGATGGAAACGCCGGCATAAAACATCCAGAATTTATCGAACGCTTTAATCACAAACGGTGCAAACAGATGTCCGTTATCCCAACCATTGGTATCAATATATAGGCACGGTTGGTGGGTTTCCCAGCGGATAAAATCGCTGGTGGTCGCGTGTCCGAACCATAGTTCATTTCCGGGCAGACAACAGGATACGCCCGGCGTTCCGGCAATGTGAAACAGATGGTAGAGATTATTCTCATTAATCATACAGAAATCTTTCAAATAAAATCCGCGCGGCGCGTAACCGTTTTTGAGCCAATCTTGCTGATATTCGCGTTGTTGCTGAATTTCATCGCGATAGCACTGATAATCGAGGTTTTTGACT
>DSAU01000214.1 GCA_011046315.1 bacterium | reverse complement strand
TCTGTCGTAACAGAAGCTATATCTCTACTGCTAAAAAACAGAAATTTAATGTGCTTGAAGCTATTGTTGCTTGCTTTCTAAATCAACCGGTTATTGTTTAAGAGTGGTGGACTGAATAGTTACCATTTTTATATGAGCTGGCTTATAATCAACAATGATTATATATCCGATAAAATATCAACGACATCAAAACGCTGATCGTTGGGAACATTGATAACGACTTATTCATTGAAATAGAAAATAATTATTCCTGTTAATATTCAAAGGAGCTGTACATGAAAAAGAAAACACTTAATATTTTAGCTGCCATTGTTCTGATCGCTGTTCTAATCATTATAATAGTTGCTAAAGTAGAGAAAGAGCAAAAAGAGATTTCAGGCGAAGTAACTGTCATTGATCCACCCGAGATGGTAACAGCAACAGAACCGAACTCCACTCCGGAAAGGGATGAAAAAACAGACCCGGTCGAAAAGCAAAAACCCACCGCGCTTGATAAAGAAACCATTGCGATGGTAAATAATATCAAGATTACTGAAAAGCATTTAAATGATCAATTCCAATCGCTGCCTCCGGCGTATAAAGATGAATTTAAAAACGACATGGAGGGATTTTTAGACTAGCGCGTTGTTCGAGAACTTTTGTTTCAATATGCTGAACAAAAAGGTTTTTTAGACGATATCGATGTGACGGATAACGAACAGCGAAAAATTTTAGCAATAGAACAGTTCTTTAAAACAATGGTCGACCAAATTCAAATTTCAGATGCTGAAATCAAAAATTTTTATGATGACCATATCAGCGAAATGCGAGGCGCCAGCCTGGAACAGGTGAAGATCAACATTAAAAATTATCTCATCCAGCAAAAACAGGGAGAGCTGGTTAATCAAACCATCGAGCAGCTCAAAAAAGAGGCACAGCTCACTTACAATGAACAATGGCTCAACAAACAGCGAGCGTTAAAACCGCAGAATCCACTCGAGGCGGCATTAAAAAACGGCAAGCCAACTGTACTGGATCTCGGCGCCAGCTCGTGCATCCCCTGCAAGATGATGAAACCGATTTTCGCCGAGCTGGAGCAGACGATGAAAGACAAAGCCAATATTATTATTTTGGAAATCTCAGATTATCGTGACCTTGCCCGAAAATATCGGGTTCGGGTTATCCCGACACAAATATTCTTCGACGCCAACGGTGAAGTCTTTTGGCGGAATGAAGGATTTCTCCCCAAAGAAGCGATCATTAACAAGCTAAAGGAAATGGGAGTATAATAATTGTTGCCCCACAATAAAATGATGGCGAGCCGGGGATGTGCTTCATGAGATTTTTTCGCGTAAATTCTATAAAAAAAGGCTCAACAAATGAACGATCACGTTAAGGAGCTGGTCTGCATTTCCGCATCCGTTGCAGGACATTGCCGCCCGTGTTTTCAATATCATTTCAAAAAGGCCCGGGAGTTTGGCGTTCCTGTGGAAGATATCAAACAGGCAATCGCCATTGCCAAAGAAATCAGCGCTGCGGGTGATAAACATATAGTTGAATTTGCTCAAAACATAACCGAAAAATTTGACCGACCATGAGCGCACACAATCATGACCCCAACCATGCAGCGCCCGTCGAATCAACAACGGGACGGCTGGTATTGACCATAATGCTAAATTTTATCATTACCGTGGCTGAGCTCGTCGGTGGCATTATTTCCGGCAGCCTGTCGTTGATTGCAGACGCGCTGCACAATTTCAGCGATGGTGTGGCAGTGATCATCACCTACGCGGCGCTGAAATTGAAATCGCGGAAAAAATCGTACCGCCACACATTTGGTTTAAAGCGCGCCGAAATTTTGGCGGCAGTCATTAATTCATCAGTGCTGGTTGTCATTTCTCTGTATTTATTTTATGAAGCAGTACAGCGGTTTACCGAACCGCAACCGGTCGCCGGCGGGCTGATGACCACCGTCGCCACGATCGGGCTGATCGCCAATGTGATCGGAACCCTGCTGCTGCGGCGCGATTCACAAAAAAGCATCAACATCAAAGCAGCCTATCTTCATCTGTTCAGCGATGCGGTATCATCGGTCGGAGTGGTGCTCGGCGGGATTGCCATTCATTTCTGGCACATCTACTGGATCGACCCGTCGCTAACGGTTGCCATTGGCTTGTATATTTTAAAGGCAAGCTATCAGATTCTGATGCAGGCGGTGCACATTTTAATGGAGGGCGCGCCGCCGGATATTTCGTTGCAAGATATTCAGCACCATTTTGAAGCTGTCCCTGAAGTGATCGATATTCATCATGTGCATATCTGGACGGTGGGCGAAGATGACGTCCACCTGGAAGCGCATGTCAATATCAAAGATATGAGTATCAGCGAAAGCGGCGTCTTGCGGCAAAAGCTGGAGCAGATGCTCAAAGATTCGTTTGAAATAAATCATATCACGCTGCAATTTGAATGCGATGAATGTGAAGATGTTGGAATAATCGATGAAAAAAAGAATTGTTGAATCCTGGAAATGAAAATTCAACTCAATTGACATACAGAAATCATTTAATAAAAACCGTTCACGAGCACCAAACCGTCAAGTAAATTTGGAGATCGCATTATGAAACCAGAACAAATCAAAAGCAACGTTCGTCAACGATACGGCAAAATTGCCGTTCAACAAAGTTCGTGCTGTCAACCAGCAATAGTCGGTTGCTGTGGTGATGACGCCAGCGCCATCAGTAAAACTATTGGTTACTCCGATGAGGAGTTGTCAGCAGTTCCGGAAGGCGCTAATTTGGGACTCGGCTGCGGCAATCCGATAGCCCTGGCATCACTTCGCCCTGGTGAGATCGTGCTCGACCTCGGTTCCGGCGCCGGATTCGATTGCTTTCTCGCTGCCCAAAAAGTCGGTGATTCAGGCAAAGTCATCGGCGTTGACATGACACCCGAGATGCTCGAAAAAGCCCGGGAAAATGGACAAAAAGGCAATTATGATAATGTGGAATTCCGGCTGGGCGAAATTGAGCATCTGCCCGTGGCTGATAATTTTGTTGATGTGGTTATTTCAAATTGTGTGATCAATCTTTCACCTGATAAAGCCTAGGTTTTTCACGAGGCATTTCGCGTGCTCAAACCTGGCGGTCGGTTAATGATCTCCGATATCGTTCTGCTCGTCGAATTGCCTGAGCCGATCCAGCAATCGATTGAGGCGTACGTGGGATGCCTGGCAGGCGCACTATTAAAAGATGATTATCTGGGCAAAATAAGAGCAGCAGGATTTCAGCAGGTCGAGGTTGTGGATGAGACGGTGTTTTCGTTCGATCTTTTGATCAGTGAACCAGAGCTACCGCTGCTAAATGCGCTGCAACAGATGTCCCCTCATCAATTACAACAGCTCTCTGCCAACATTCGCAGCATCAAAGTCTCCGCCCGGAAAACGTAGGACACATTTCCCAGCTATTCTGCACCATCAGCCGTGGGGCAAATTATCAATTTGTCTCACAAAAGTCTTTTGACAGCTTCTTCCTCCGTTTAAACAAAAACCTTCCGAAGCCTTCAAAATTGAGAAAAACCACCTTTCATCCCGCCCCCTAAAAAATAATGTGCTTCCTTTAAAAAAAAACTTGACTTTTAGCTTGACAATGATTATATTGTCAAGCAAGATGACAACAAAATCATTGCCAAAAGGAAAAACGATGCGAATACAAACTGGCAATCCCGTCAGCGGGGATGATTTTTATAAGCGACAGCATTTAATCGCCAGAATCTGGGATTTGATCGAGTCAGGTAATCATGTCCTGATCGCTGCACCCAGACGGGTGGGAAAAACTTCTCTGATGTATTACCTCAAGGATAATCCAAAGAAAAATTTCAGTTTTCTTTTTCTCGATACCGAATCGATCAATAATGAAAACGAATTTTTCCGGCGTGTTGTCAACAAAGTTTTACAAACCGATTTCATTAAAGGATCACAAAAAGTATTTTCATTTTTAGAGAAACATAAACCGACCATCAAAAAAGTGGGACCCGATGGCGTGGAATTTGGTGTCCGGGAGGATCATGATTATCTGGACATGTTGTCTCGCATTTTAAAAGCAACTGCCTGTGCGGAGAAAAAGTTGGTCATCATGCTGGATGAATTTCCCGAGACACTGGAAAACATTATCGATGATGAAGGTGAAAACGAAGGCAGGCACTTTTTGCAGAGCAACCGTGAACTGCGCCATGATCGTGAATTGTGTAACAACGTGCAGTTTATCTATACCGGCTCCATCGGACTTGAAAATGTCGTCAGTAAGCTAAATGCGATCCAGACCATCAATGATCTGACTCGACTCAAAATCCCACCGCTGCAAACCGAAGAAGCCAATGAAATGATATACATGCTCAAAACAAATCTCCCGTTTGAGCTTTCAAAAAGCCTGATCGGCTACATGCTCGAAAAAATCGAATGGCTGATCCCATTCTACATTCAATTAGCGCTTCAGGAATTGAAATTTCTGTATCGAGATGAAAAGCCGAAAAGCATCACAAAATCCATCATCGACCGAGCGTTCGACAGAATGCTGGAACAAAGGAATCATTTCGAAAATTGGCACACCCGACTCCGCAAGGCTTTGAAAGCTTCCAATGACTACAATTTTGTCAAAGAATTGCTCAACATCGCGTCAGAGAAGGATACCATTACCTCCAATGAAATTTTCAACCTGGCGGTCAAATACAAATTAGAAGACATTTATAAAGATTTGGTCGGCTCCCTAATTTATGATGGTTACATCAACAATGAAGAAGACAACCATGTATATCGCTATAACTCACCGATTTTAAGAATGTGGTGGAGGAAAAATGTCGCGAATTGATTTCCCCAAAATTTACAACCCGGCCACTCAGGCGCCACGGGAGCTCATCGAAAATTTTGTGGTGCGAACCGAGCTGTTTCACGATATCTTTGAAGACATCAAAGTGTCGAAAATGACGCACCCGGAGCAGCATTACATCATCCAGGGGATCCGGGGGCAGGGAAAAACCACGCTGCTGCTGCGCATCGCTTATGAGATCGAACGAGATGCGGAGCTGAGAAAGCGATTGATCCCCATCGTGTTCAATGAAGAACAGTACAACATCAGTCGTCTGTTCAAGCTCTGGGAGACCGTTGCCGAATACCTGGATGGCATGGGCGAGATTGCCGGCCTTTATGAGGAGATGCAGCAATTTGAACATGAGCCGGATTATGAGGAACGCTGTTTTCACGTCCTCGAAAACACGGTGAAAAAAAATCACAAGAAATTGATCCTGTTTATCGACAACATCGATGAGCTGTTGACCAAATTTTCCAAACGAGAACATCAGCGACTGCGGGAAGTGTTTCAGGAATCGGCAGAGCTGCGAATCATCGGCGCTTCGTCGGTGAGTCTGGAGTTTCATTACGATTATGGCAAACCGTTTTATCAGTTTTTCCGTATGCCGCAGCTCCGGGGATTGAATGCCGAGGAAACGAAAATCTTGCTATTGAAATTGGGCGAATACTACAAAACCGAGCGCGTCAAAAACATCGTAGCTCAACAGCCGGGAAGAATTGAAGCGTTACGACGCATGACCGGCGGCGTGATCCGCACGATAATTTTGTTGTACGAAATTTTTGTGGACGATACCAATGGCAATGCGTTTCTTGATCTCGAAAAGATTTTAGATAGTGTTACACCCCTCTACAAACACCGCATGGACAAGCTTTCCCCACAACAGCAGGAGATTATCGATTTTATTGCCCTGAGCTGGGATGCGGTGAGCACCAGAGAGATCGCCCAGAAAACCAAACTGGAAAGCAAAGCCGTATCCTCACAATTGAAACAGTTGGAAAAATACCACATCGTTGAAAAAGAGAAGACTGATACCAAGAATTACCTGTACCGGATTTATGAGCGCTTTTTTAATATCTGGTACCTGATGCGTCTCGGCAGGAAGGGGGATGCGAGGCGGGTTCGCTTTTTAGCTGAATTTCTGCAAATCTGGTGCGATGATAACGATCTGGAGCAGAGAGCCAGAAAGCATCTGGAAGCCATAAAACAACACCGGCTCCATGGCAAACATGCGCTATTGATGACCGAAGCGCTGGCTCGCACGCCATTGAAGCGAGAGTTGCAGCATGAATTGATCTCAAAAACCAGGACCTATCTGGAAAAGCAACATTCGGAGTTGAAGGAATATCTAAGTCCGTCAGACTATGAATTGTCAAAAATTGCTGATGCGGCTTATTACTCCGATGATTTTAGAAAAGCGACAAAGAAATTAGAGCAGATAAAGAGCAAAACTGCGGATGACTTTTTTGTATTAGGGCTTATTAATCAAATATACAAGAAAGATTTTAAACAAGCTGAACAGTACTATTTGAAAGCCGTGGAAAAAGACCACGCCAGCGCCCTGAACAGTTTAGCCTGGTCTTATTTTGAGAAAAAGATCAACAAACAAAAAGCGCTTGATTATGCGGAACGTTCTTTCAAAAAAGAAATGCAAATTTTTAATTCGCATACCTATGCCATGATTTTGCTCTGGGATAATCAAATTGAAAACGCGTATGACGTCGCACTAGAATTTTTAGCGCATCGAGAAGCATTCGAAGAATTTCCAGAAGATATTAGTCTATTCCTGCTGCTATTCATTGCCAAAAAACAGTATCATCTGACATTCAAGCTGTTCAATGAAAATCCGCACCATTTAAAAGATCGTTTCAAGCCGATCTATTATGCGCTGATGTATTTTATGCGGGACGAATATCCCAATGAATACCGCAAAATGGGCGGGGAGCTGAAGCAGACGGTGGAGGAGATCATTGAAAAGATTAACCAACTGGCAAAAGATTATCAATAGCAAATAAACCAATCCCTTTGTTTAAAGCGCTGGCGTCGGCTTTTTATAATCCCCGCAAAACAATATAGCGTAGCGCGCTATTTGGCTTAAGAAATATTTTCAAGTTGCATCTCACCGCATTGGAAGAATTGCATTTAACAAAAATTTCCACTTGACATTGAGAAATTTTTTATTTATATTACATGCTAATTTGTGCATATAAGCATACAGGATCAAGCAATGGATTATGTCACTATTTTCAAAGCGCTGGGCGATGAAACCCGACTGCGGATTCTGAATCTGTTTTTACAAAGCGACGAGCGGATTTGCGTTTGCGAGATGGTTGATGCGCTGAATTTGCCGCAATACACCATTTCCAAACAGCTTAATATCTTTCGATCCGCTGATTTGATAAAATCAGGCAGGCAGGGTACCTGGGTCTATAATCAGCTCAATCAGGAGCCCACGGGATTTCTGTCAGGATTATTTGAATTGCTCAAAAAACAGCTATCAGGCAAATATAGCGAGGATATTGAACAACTAAACAAGCGGCTTGCGTTGCGGGAAAAAGGCGTCTGTATCGTCGGCGTTATACCCAAGGAAGAGCTCGAGGAAGCCTACCGCCAGTGAACGATAAAACAAATGGCGAGTAAATGGAATCCAGTTTGGAAGTGGACCCATTTATATCGACAGGATTTCAAAGGAGCGAAAATGACCGCAGAGGAAATTTTAAAAACGAAAAAATCGTTTGCCATAATCGGCGCCACGTCTAATAAAGAGCGCTATGGCTACGAAGTTTTTGAAATATTGCATGCCAACGGCTATCAGGTATTTCCCATCAATCCGAAATATGCCGAGATCGATGGCGTCACTTGTTACCCCTCATTGATGGCGCTAAACCAGCCACCCGACGTGTTGATCACCGCACTGGCGCCAACCAATACCGAAAAGGTGATCGATAGCGTTAAATCTTTAGGCATTGAAACTGTCTGGATGCCCCCGGGCTGCTGGTCCGATGAAGCCGTGAAAAAATGCCAGCAGCTTGAGCTCAATTTTATCTATGATGAATGTCTGGTGGGCATATTGAAAC
>DSAU01000212.1 GCA_011046315.1 bacterium | reverse complement strand
TAAAAAAGTCAGGTCCGGGGAAAAAGTCGCATCGCTGGCAGATGTTTATCGCTTTGGCGGCACCGGCTCGATGCGCGGTTACCGCGAAGACGAATTTATCGGGGAACAGGTCGCCTGGGTTAATCTGGAATACCGTTATCTGTTGGCTCAAAACTCACGGGCTTTTATTTTTAGCGATGCTGGTTATTATTCTCATAAAAGAGACGACCAAAAAGCCATCGAAGACACAAAATTCAGCTATGGTTTCGGTGTGCGAATCGAAACCCGACTGGGGATTATCGGCGTCGACTATGGGTTGGCTGAAGGCAGAGGACTCTCCAGCGGGCTGGTGCATATCGGATTGACAAATAAATTTTGAAAACTTCAGCAACTCATTCTAAAATACGATAGGCATAAATTTATACGCATGCGTTTTATTTCGATTTATGGATCAAATGTGCAGTCCTTCAAGTAAAAAAAACAGTTGCTATTTAAATGGCCATTTGTCACAACCGGAGGAAAAATTCATGAATATGCAAACACGGAGAGAATTTGCCAAATCATGTTTTTACCTGAGCATTACCGGCTTAAGCATTCCTATCTTATCACCATTTGCCGGATGCAAGCAACGGGAAACGTCATCCTCATTAACCGACCTGCTCGACCAGCCGCAAAATGAGGTGGTAAAAACTGCCCGGGCAGCAAAAATCGATTCCAATTTTGAACCCGCCTATTTGAAGCTCCATCACAGCGGGGAGCTGAAAAAACGCGGCCAAATGCTCTGGGATATTATGCAAAACTGCCAACTCTGCCCCCGAGAATGCGGTGTTGACAGGATAGCCGGCGAAAAGGGATTTTGCGGCGCATCCGCGCAATTGGAGATATCATCCTATCATCCCCATTTCGGCGAGGAAAGACCGCTGGTGGGCAAAGGCGGTTCAGGTACGATCTTCTTCTCAAATTGCGGACTACGCTGTGTTTTTTGTATTAATTGGGAGATCAGTCAGGGTGGCGAGGGAACAGCTCGTTCTATTGAAAATATGGCGGGGATGATGCTGTACCTGCAAAAAATCGGCTGTCACAACATCAATGTCGTTACTCCCACCCATTATTCAGCGCATATCATCTTGGCGTTGGATATGGCTGCGGCAAAAGGCTTGCGGCTGCCTCTGGTGTACAACACTTGTGGTTGGGAACGCCTGGAAATTTTAAAAACTCTCGATGGCATCGTTGATATCTATCTGCCTGACTTTAAATATTCGGACGGCAAAATGGCGGCTAAATATTCTTCAGAGGCAGAAAGCTATGTCGAAGCCACCCAGGCGGCTTTGTTAGAAATGCAACGACAGGTCGGAACAGCCAAGCCTGCGCCGGATGGGTTAATGTACCGCGGATTGATGATCCGACATCTGGTCATGCCCAATGATGTCAGTGGTACCAAACAGGTTGTCGAATGGATCGCTGAAAATCTGCCGAAAGATACCTATCTCAATATCATGTCACAATATCGGCCTATGTACAAAGCGTTCGATTATCCCGAGATCTCACGGCGACTCACCCAACAGGAATACAGCCAGTCTGTCAAATGGGCAAAACAAGCCGGGCTTACCAACCTCGAAATTCAGGGATCGCCATTTTAGAAGCTTACAATTGAAACAATGCATAAAGCATTAATGAACTGAGAGCATAATCATAAAACCAAGATTATTTTCGCTGACAATCAAAAAAATCGCACAATTGAACCTGTCAACCAAAAATAGCCGGGAACGATCCGATGCAAAACAATGCCACTAAAACCGAAGCGCCCAGTTGGCTGCTCGCCAATATCGCTGAAGCCTCAAAGAATGCACGAAAAATTTACCTGCTGTTTATCGGACTGCTGTCGTATATCGCGCTCACCATCGTCAGCACAACCGATCGCCAGATAATACTCAACGAACCTGCACGGCTGCCAATCATCAATGTTGAAGTTCCGCTGAATGGTTTTTTTATCCTGTCGCCGTTTCTGAGCATTTTCGTGTTCATTTACTTTCAAATTTATTTGTTAAAATTGAGACGGTTGGTCAGCGAGCTAAACGAAAAATACCCGTCCGTCTCCACATCACAGCTCTATCCCTGGATGTTTAATTTTGCCGACGAACTGAAGTCCGGTTTTATCGGCGCTGTTCAAAAATTGATCATCAACTTTTCGCTCTGGTGGGCAATGCCGCTGGTTCTGGCGTTAAATGTGTTCTGGTACATCAAAAAGCACAGTTATTTGACATATTTTTTATCGACTTTGCCGCTGACAGGCGCAATAATCGTACTGCTTTTTTGGACATTTTATGAAACCAACCATCCCCAACTAAAATTAAAAAAACAGTGGCAGGCGCTGTGGCAAAGTCGAAGTAAACGGATGTTATTGATCGTGTCCGCGTTGGTCTGGCTGCTTGTGAGCTGTGTTCTGAATCCTATTGCCTTTACCGGTAAAAGGATAAATTTTTTAAATAAACTGCTTTACGTTGATTTGAGTTTCCAGAAATTAATCACCGAAGATCGGGAAGAATACCAAACATTGTATTGGGTTGATTTGCAGAATGTTCGTCTCGAAGGGGCAAACCTGGCAGGGGTTATTTTGAAGCGGGCGGATTTGCGGCGCGCTAAATTAAATCGCGCATTTTTGAACGACGCCAATTTAGAAGCGGCAAACCTTTATGAAGCTGTGTTCAAACACGCCTTTCTCTGGAACATTCGTTTAAACGGTGCGGCTTGTTGGGGCGCTGACCTTCAACATTCCAATCTGTATCGCGCAGATTTAACAAACAGCATCTTTGGCGGGGCAAACTTTAGCCATGCAGATCTACGGGAAGCAATTCTGGACAACACCAACTTTGCCTTCGCTAACCTGAACCGCGCCAATCTTACCGATGCCAGGCTGAGCGGCGCTAATTTTCAGAATGCATCGCTGCTTCAGGCTAAATTCCAGGAGCATTTTGGCATATCTTATCTGCTAAAACCACAGTATCCAATGTCGCAGACCATTGAACTGGCATCCATTATTAATAAGCAATTCGCCAGCGTAAAATCGCTCTATAATGCCCGGTTGGATTCTACCACCAATCACTTATTGAGGCAATTTCATCCCAGGCTTTTTATTGCGCCACCGGACTGATAATTAAGTGCAGCGGTTCATTCTTTGACCAGCGCCGACAAATTTTTGTAAATTTGATCCATTCTCTGATACCGCTGCACCGGCGCTTTTTCAATGGCTTTAAAGATTATTTCACTGAGTGCGTCCGGCAACTGCTTATTCAGTTGATGAACCGGCGCCGGCGTTTTTGTGCGCAGATTTTCAAAAATCCGCTCCCGATCATCATCGATAAATGGATTGATATCAGTTACCAGCTCATAAAGCAAAACACCCAGAGCAAACATATCCGTTTGCCTGGTGGGTTCATTTGATTCGATCAACTCTGGCGCCAGGTATGTTAAAGTTCGGGGTGCAATATTCTCCATTTGTTTAACAGGTACGCAAAAACCGGGAATGTGAAAGTCGGTAAGTTTTAGCTCATCCTTATCAACAATGATGATATTTTCTGGTTTCAATCGTCCGTGAATAATATTATTTTCGTGTGCAACCGCCAAAACATCGGCGATTCGAGCACACCAGTTAACTGCCTGTTGCCAATCTATCTTGTTATTTTTTCTCTTCGGCGCAGCACATAGATCACCTTCAACAAATTCGCGAGCAATAAAATTTAATCCATGATCCTCATTCACTTCGTAAATCATCGCAATTTGAGGATGAACAAGCTTTCCCAGCTTCCGGGCTTCTGTGATAAAAATTTCTTGGGTCGATCGTAAAGAATTATCAACCTTGAATCCCGGTTTTAAGATCTTCAGCACCACCAGCCGCTCCAGCATCGAATCGATTGCTTTATAGCTGCTGAAAATCTGATTCGGATGCAGCTCTTTATTAATCCGAAACTTACTAATGGTGGTGATTTCTCCTTTCTTGACCTTTGTCAATGCATCTTGCCAGCACAGTCTGTAAAAATGAACATCCTCCCCACTCACCGGATGTTTTAGTTTGATTTCAGCAGGAACCAGGGCAGAATCACCGTTGTCCTTGATCAAATTTTTGGCCGGTTCACTAACAACTATCTGGTTCTCCTCAATTTGAGGTGGTTCCGAAATCAGATCTTTTTGAAATGAAATCAGAGCGCGCAGTGCCAGCTGCAGATCATCATATAGATATTTATACTCTTTGCCGCGCGCCGGTCCGATATTGTGGATTACAATCTCCATTGGCTTAAGTTTGCCACGATTTTCTCCGATTGGGCCGCTGCTACGGTTGTTGAGTTCATGCGCCAACAAAACCAGTTGCTCGATATTTTCCCAAAAGAAAACAATCCCATCCTCAAACGAAAATCCCCGAATGAAATTTTTCCCCGGGGCAAATTTCAGCTTTACTATTTCCAGCAGCACCTTCTCCAGTTCAGACTGGGCTGTTTTATGGGTGCGAACCGTCAACAGGCAGTTTGATCGTTGAAAAATTTCTTGTACATCGGACTCGGAAAGCTGCTGAACATCTGGCGCCGTAGAATCCCCTCCGCTAAGTGATATGGGTTGAAGTTTTTGCCAGATTTTTTTATTATTCAGCCCCGCCAGACTGCCATGCAAATCCCGTTTATTCAACCCGGCTTCCCAGATAGTGGAAAACGACTCCGAAGAGAGAAACAATTCATACTCCTCGATTTTGACAGCCTGGCTCGGCTGCTCTACGTTTACTGGTAAATTTTCAAATAATCGATTTGTCGCTAAAAACAGTTCAAGTTGATTCAGCGAATGAAAGAAATCAGTGGTTTCAATAAAATGATTGTAAATCTCCCAATCCTGCGCCGACGCATCAATTTGATCCGGCAAATAATTAGCTTTCATCAGCAAATTCAGCAGATAATAGCGGTCATACCAATCAGAAATTTGTTCGCGATCCACGATTTCCAGGAATTGGGCGACCTGTTCAAATCCGTGGCGTTCCCAGGCAGCCGTTAAAAACATCGCCACCAATCTTTTATACGTCTGCGGATCAGAATCAAGTTTTTTGATAAACTTCCCGATCCATTGAAATTCACCACGTTTTGATGCAACACTGATAATTCGACGCGACAATTGATCTTGTTTTTCAGGGTCGCTTTCCAGCGCCAACCAAAAAACATTCATCGATGTCTCATCAACGATTTCTTGCTTTAGGTACAACTCCGTCAGAACTTTAATAATCGGTACATTTGTCGGCTCAATTTCGAGAGTTTTTTCAAATACTTCACGCGCATCCTGATCAAATTGTTTGTTCAAAAGGTAAGCTTTGCTGATGTTCTGATATAGCTTAGCGTCAGTTTCACCCAAATCCAATAGAAGCTTGAACTTTTCTATCGCATCGGAATACCTCCCCAAATCCAGATACAGCTCACCCAGCTCGATGAGAAGCTCGTAAACCAGGTCTTCTACCTGAAGTTGTCTTTGCTCTGTTCCCATGGTTAATTTTTTCCACTTTTGTTAAAGAGATTTAAAAAATTGCAACGTAATTTTTGATAAAACGGCTCGCTTTTGATCATTCTTTTTAATATCTTATTTTCGATCGCGATTATCGCTTCCCCCTGAAATTTAATTGTTTGCTTATAAAATGGCAAACCGGATAAAGAATGGGCTAACTGCTGCACATGAATCAGCGCCACGGTTATGTTATCAGACCCATCTTTCATGTTTGCATCATCGATCAAATGTTTAATCGCATGATCAAAGTTGTTGCGGTTGTACTTGACAATGCGGTCAATTTCAGCTTCAGTCAGCGCATGGGTCAATCCGTCAGTGCAGATCAGCAAAAGATCACCCGCCTGAAGCGGCTCCGACCGGATGTCAATTTTCACACCCAAATCAACTCCCAATGCCCGCGTGATCACATTGCGATCTTGAAATTTTTTCACATCCTGCGGCATGATATCTTTATCGACGATCAATTCATTAACATAGGTATGATCATCAGTGAGCTGCTCCATCTTGCCCCGACGGAACCGATAAACTCTACCATCGCCCACATGTCCAATCAATGCGCTGCCATTGCTGACAGCGACCGCAGTCAGCGTCGTCCCCATTCCGTGAAAATCACGATTCGCCAACGACTCATTATATACCTTCCGATGCGCCAACCGAATGCAAGCGATCAACCGCATGACAGGAAACATTTTTTTTTCATACACGTCTTGTGTGATTTGTTTTATCAGATCCGCATCGAGATCATTAAAACATTGTTGAAACATAGCTACCGCCACTTGACTGGCGTGTCTTCCTGCGTTATGTCCGCCCATTCCGTCACCGACGACGACCAAGTTCTTTTCAACATCAATGACATAACTGTCTTCATTACAGACTCTATTATTTCCCGGATCGCTTGCGGCAACAACTTTCATCTTTACATTCACTTCAAACATCCGCTATCAATTATCGCTCGACACTCTGGTAAACATTAGCTTCCGTTTCCATTCGCATCGACCATTGATGAATACCAACATTAAAACAAGTAGCGCTGACATCGCCAAAACAGAATAATATTTCCACAATGATTGTTTGGTTGAAGGTAAAAAGCCGTTTTGTAACGGATTTTGATGGAGCTGCCCCCAAAAAATTGAACCGCGCTTCACCCGGCTGTTTGTTTTTATCAATGAAAACGAATCATTGTTTCGCCGTAGCAAAATATCGAGCCAGCCATTGCCGTTTACATCTGCAACCAGTGGAGCGCCGATGATGGCGTTTTCACGACTGGAATCAGGCGTTGAATGATAGATAATTTCGCCATTAAATCCGCTGAAGACCTTGACACCGCTATTGTAATCAGCAATTATTACATCAACATAGCTGTCTTTATTGATGTCCGCCAACACCGGTGGCGACACAAAATGCTGTCCCTGTTTTTCAACATAGCCCCAATTGATTTGACGTTCTCCGGCGCCGTCTCCCTGTCCGTTAAAAACCACAATTTTATGATCGCTGGTCGCTAAAACCACATCGACAATCTCGTCTCCATTCAAATCAGCAAGGTTCGGCGGCGCCAGTGAACCGGAATCCGGCTCTGTTTTTAACCGATCATACCAGATCCGTTCATTTGCCTGAACATCCAACGCTAATAAGTGGTTGCTCTCCGTCAAAATTAACAAATCCATAAACTGATCGTTATTAAGTGGGCCGACCGCAATGCGGCGAAGGATTTCGTGACGCTCAAAAAGTGAACCCTTTGCCTTCTGAAGCTGCTCATTTACATCAATGTTATGAGTAAAGGCTTTTTTATTAATATCATAAATAAAAATCTGTCCATTTTTATCGGCAAAAACGATCTCCGGCAATCCATCGCCATCAACGTCGCCTGCGGATGCTGGATTGGAAATTTCTGTATCTACGCCAATGGTTTTCCACTGCGGTTCAGTGAGACGTCCATAACCGATGTGCATTTGACCGTCTCGGCTGCACGCAACAATATCAGGCAAACCGTCGCCGTTTAAATCTGCAACGATCGGATTTCCCGTGAACTCACCACCCAGAATCGGACTTGCCCAAATTTCATTTCCGGTGGCGCCTTCCAGCGCATAGATCACCGATTGATTGGTGGCAATAATCACATCCGGCAATCCGTTTGCATTAACATCCGCCAATACCGGGCAGGTTCCTGGTTGTGCACGATACTGTGTAATCGATTCCCAAAGCCGGATTCGAGTCTTTCCGTTGATGACTCTTAAATATCCGATTTTGTCAAGATAAATGAGGTCCGGGAAAGAATCGCCGTTGAGATCAGCGATACCAGGCGTCAATCCCGTCATATTTTGTGTAGCTTCGTCGGGCGTTAAAAATATTTCATCGACATTCGTTTCCGCATAAAAAATCGATTCGGCAAAATCATTATTCACCGGC
>DSAU01000583.1 GCA_011046315.1 bacterium | reverse complement strand
TTTTTTCATTTTCCGGAAATGGGAGTCACCCATTCCAGCGGCCAGCGCCAGCGATGGCCATCGTCGGTTTCGATCACTATTCGTCTTGAATTTTGCCGAAGTGGACGCAGCACCAGCGCCTGCTTATGCTGATAACGACCACGAGGGTCATATTGAATCAATATTTTATCGCCCGTTTTCAAATCACGGTACTTTTTGTAAGGATCATAACTGAGATGAGATCGAAACAGAGTTGATATTTTTATACGGGATCGATTGTGCCGTTGTTTTTGACCTTCTACCCGGAAACCATGCTCCCGAGCCCGTTGAAGCGCCCATTTGTTGGCAGACTGCTCTCCCTCGCGGGGATGTAATTGGAGATGATGGCGCCGATAATGATGCAACTCATGGGCGAAAAGAAAAGCGAGGTGGTCAGAAAACGATTGATAGTAAAGCTCCCAACCGTAGCGGTCAAACTGGCGAAGGGGGTAAACTACCCGATCCCCTCCGAAATGCAGTCGAATCAATTTATACTTTTGTGGCAGGTCAAGGGGGAGCTGAAAACGTTGAATAAAGCCCCAGCGACCACGGCCGCTATTGAAACGTCTGCGACCGAGCCAATTTTGCACATAAGCGGCGCCACTGGTTCCTCTGGGGTGTGTCACCAGATATGCCGCAATTACCAACGCGGTAGTGTCGGTGCCGGAAGCGATTTCTGTCATGACCGCCGTCGTATCAGAGAGGTTGATGTTCATGCGACTTTGCCAGTCATTATCAAAGAAATGGTAAATTTTCATCGATCGATCACCTTTATTGGATTGTAAATTAATAAAAATAAGTATTAAATGCAAATATTTTTATAGCAATTTGATGTAAAAAACAGACGAACCTATACAAATTATTTTGTAGCCT
Source organism: bacterium (assembly GCA_011046315.1). GTDB lineage: Bacteria > Zhuqueibacterota > Zhuqueibacteria > Thermofontimicrobiales > Thermofontimicrobiaceae > Kaytiofontadaptatus. The sequence continues at coordinate 7,107 of DSAU01000583.1, read as the reverse complement.
GCGTTACTGATCACTTTTTGCAAGCGATTGAAAGCAGGCGGGTTGATAGTTATGATTTTCAATGGAGAAGAATTCTTTCCACTAATAGCAGTCGCTTGATTACCGATCACATCGCCAGGGAAGATGTTCGTATTCATCTATCGCGTTAATTGTGGAACAAAGGCTTTGATAATGAGGTAGAATTTCTGACGTAAGTTTACGAAATTCGGTTGATATGACACATATCGTAAATTCGAACAAATACGCATTGGGAAGGTAGTGAATGATCAGGAACAATGGAGGGCAAAAATTTGGGCAACTTGTGACCACTGCCCATGATTTATTCATGCGGTTTGGCATTCGCAGGGTAACCGTAGCGGAAATTTGCTTTGAAGCGAATGTCAGCAAAATGACCTTCTATAAATATTTTAAGAATAAAAACGAAATTCTTAAATATCTGTTGAAGCGGATTTGTTCAGAACAAATGACTGAATACCGGAAAATTATGGCGCAGCAGGTTGCTTTCCCGGAAAAGGTTAAACAGATAATTCAACTAAAGCACGAACAGACAAAAATGATGAGTCAAGAGTTTTTTCATGATCTCTGGAAAAATCCGAATCCGGAAATTGTCAAATTACTCGAAAAGTTGAGACAGCAATCTTTAAATGAAATTTTAACTGGATTTAAAATCGCCAGAGAAAATGGTGATATCCGTCAGAATATCAAACCGGAATTCATACTTTACTTTTTGAATCACATGACAGAAATGGTAAACGATGAGCAGCTCTTAAAACTTTATCAGTCACCCAATGAATTGGCCATGGAGCTGACAAGTTTCTTTTTTTATGGCATATTGACCCCCAAAAACAGTGAGAATTAAAATGCGTCCCGGGAGTTTGTCATATTTTTCAACCTTGTTGCTGCTGACATGGCTGAACATGCTTTTTTCACAAACCGCTACCTGGCGCGGACAGTTTTCAGGCTGGCTTTCAGGTAGTCCTGAAAAAACTCTGATTTCTAAAGCGGGATTTCGGTATGTTCCGGATGTTTCTATCAAAAAGGCGCTCAACAGCCATCTGTTTGCTGACGCAGAAATTTCGCTTAACACCCAGGTGGCAGGAAAATTTAAAAGTTGGGAAAATCAACAATTTGAAGGCAAGTTCAAACCTTATCGGCTTTGGGCGCGTTTAGCAGGCAATCAATTTGAGGTGCGGATTGGATTGCAGAAAATAAATTTTGGCTCGGCAATACTGTTTCGCCCGCTGATGTGGTTCGACCGCATCGACCCGCGCGACCCGCTTAAGCTTACCGATGGGGTTTACGGATTGTTGCTGCGCTACTATTTTCATAATAATGCCAATATCTGGTTGTGGGGACTTTACGATAATAACGATTTAAAAGGCTGGGAGATAGCCCCTACCGAAGACAAAGGTCTTGAATTTGGCGGACGGCTGCAACTGCCGATTTTTGTTGGGGAAATCGGCTTCAGCTATCATCATCGTCGCGCAGATTTTTCGCGACTCCCGGCACAGGTGGCGCTTTCAAATACCAATTTGGTTGATGAAAACCGCTTTGCTTTCGACGCTAAAGTGGATATTGAAATTGGGCTGTGGGTTGAAGCAAGCATCATGCAACGGGAAACTAATATCCCGTTTATGAAATACCAGCGAATGTGGACGATTGGCGCGGATTATACTTTTGGCATGGGGAATGGTTTAACCGCGCTGGCTGAATTCTTTAGTCGGGAAAATTCAACCGAGATTTTTGGGGCTGGTGACAGGATTCAATTGATCGGATCCTCGCTAAATTATCCGATTGGCTTACTCGACCAGTTATCCGGAATTTATTATTATGACTGGACAAATCGCGACAATTACTTGCTTCTAAACTGGCAGCGGACCTATGACAACTGGCTGTTCTATCTCATTGCCTTTTTTAATCCGGAAACAGTTCATCCCAATCAAACGCAAACCGGCGGTAATGAGTTTTCCGGAAATGGGTTTCAGCTAATGCTTGTATTTAATCATTAGCGCTAAAAAGTAAAAAAATGGGAAGCGCAGCTATCCCGGCTACTCCTTTCTTGTCATTCTGAATTATTTGAGCATCTAACGGAGGTGGTAATGAACAACTCTTATTTAATAAAAACTGAACGTTTAAAAAAAATATATCCGATGGGACCGACTACTCTGGTTGCCCTCGAAGGCGTGAATTTAATATTTAAGAAAGGGGAATTTTCTGGGCTTGTCGGTCCCAGCGGCTCCGGTAAAACCACCCTGCTGAATATCATCGGTACACTGGATTCGCCGAGCCAGGGCAGCGCTGATGTTATGGGACGAAAAGTCGAAACACTATCGCATAAGAGCGCTGCCCAACTCCGTAACCAGCATATCGGATTTATTTTTCAAACGTTCAATTTATTGCCGGTCTATACTGTTTTTGAGAATGTAGAATTTCCGCTGCTGCTTCAGAATATGGCGACTTCGGAACGGAAAAAATTGGTCATGGAAGCGTTGGAATGGGTCGGGTTGGCAGACCGGGCACAATCAAAACCGGCCCAACTATCAGGCGGACAGAGCCAGCGGGTAGCGATTGCACGAGCGATCGTTAAAAAACCAGAACTGGTCATTGCTGACGAACCGACCGCAAATCTGGACGCCGAAAATTCACATCACATTATGAAGACCATGGTTCAGTTAAACAAGGGGCTTGATACAACCTTTATCTTTGCCACTCACGATGAGAAAGTAATGCACTATCTTAAAAGGAAAATCTCACTGAATGATGGCAGGGTGGAAAAGGATGAAATTTTAGAAAGGGAAATGTGGAAATGATGATACACAAACTTGCCTTTAAAAACATTTACCGGGCTGGTCTGCGCACCTGGTTAAATGTTATCGCACTTTCGTTTTCTTTTGTGGCGATAATATTTTTGCAGGGACTCTATAACGGGATGAATGACCAGATAGAAAAAGCGACATTGGACGCCCAATACGGCGGTGGGCAATACTGGCAAAACGATTATGATCCATACGACCCGTTAACGCTGGAGGATGCTCACGCAAAGATTCCGGATGATCTTCAAAAATTAATTGAACAAAAAAAAGCAACACCAATCTTGATCCGGCAGGCAACGATCTATCCCAATAACCGATTTCAAAACGCTTTGCTGAAGGGAATTGATCCGGGTCAAACGATATTATCCATTCCGACTCAGGTATTAATATCGAGCGACGAAACCATTCCGGCGTTAATTGGTAGCCGAATGGCAAAAAGTAGCGGGCTAAAAATTGGAGATTATGTTACGCTAAGGTGGCGTGATGCCAATGGTACATTCGATGCAGATGAAGTAAAAATAGTACAAATAATGAATACCGATGTTTCGGATATTGATAACGGGCAACTTTGGATTCCCATTGAAAAAATGCGCGAAATGACGGCAATGCCCAATGAAGCCACCATCATTGTGCTGGAAAAGAGCTCACCCTTCAGCGAAAGGGTTGATAATTGGCAGTACAAAGACCTTGAATTTTTAATGCAGGATTTAAGGGCGCTTTTTCTAACAAAATCAATCGGCGGAAGCATTTTTTATATTGTGCTGTTGTTATTGGCAATGCTGGCTATTTTTGACACCCAAATACTATCCATCTTCCGAAGAAGAAAAGAGATGGGTACGTTAATGGCGTTGGGAATGACCCGCTCCAAGCTGATTCAATTGTTTACTTTAGAAGGCGCGATGCACGCTGTTTTAGCGGCGGTGGTGGCTGCTGTTTATGGAATTCCCTTACTCATCTATGTCGCCTCAACCGGATATGGTTTACCGGAGGCGACAGATAGTTACGGTTTTGCTATGGGGGACAGAATTTTTCCCGCCTTCACAGCCGGACTTATCATCGGCACGACATTGCTTGTTTTAATTGTGACCACTATTGTCAGCTATTTACCGACAAGAAAAATCGCAAAACTTAAACCAACCGACGCTCTTAGAGGAAAACTGACATGATTAAATTCTTATTCAAAGGTTTGATTCGCGACCGCTCACGATCATTGTTTCCGGTATTAACTGTTGTTACAGGGGTGTTCCTTTCGGTCTTTTTATATTCTTACTTAAACGGTGTTGTATCGCAAATGATCAATTCCACGGCACATTATCAAACCGGGCATTTGAGAATAATGACTCAAGCGTATGCTCAAGAAGCGGATCAAAATCCGATTGACCTTGCATTTATTGGAGTCGATAATTTGCTTCAAACATTGAATGAAAAATATCACCAAATGTTGTGGACGCCGCGCATTAAATTCGGAGGATTATTGGACATTCCTGACGAGAACAAGGAAACAAAAACCCAGGGTCCGGTTATCGGTATGGCGGTAAATTTATTTTCTGAATTTAGTCCGGAACGTAAACTATTAAATATAAAAGATGCTATCATTAGCGGGCGTATGCCAAACAAGACCGGTGAAATTTTGATTGCTGATGAATTTGCGAAAAAATTGAAAGTTGCACCCAGTGATACGGCAACGTTGATCAGTAGCACCATGTTTGGCAGTATGACGATGGCGAATTTTAAAATCGCCGGCACAGTTCGGTTTGGAATTGCGGCAATGGATCGCGCTGCCATTTTTACTGATATTTCAGATATTCAGTTTGCTCTGGATATGCAAGATGCAGCCAGCGAAATATTGGGCTTCTTCGCGGATGATATTTATAACGACGAACAAGCGACGCTCATCGCAGCCTCATTTAATAAAGAATTTAAGAATCCGGATGATCCGTTTTCGCCCCGTATGGGAACCTTACCCAATGAAAGCGGACTGGCAGATTATCTCAATATGGTGGGTTCAATGGCAATCATTATTATTACGATATTCGTAGTTACAATGTCCATTGTTTTATGGAATGCCGGTTTGATGGGAAGCTTACGCCGTTACGGTGAAATTGGACTAAGGCTGGCAATTGGTGAAGACAAGGGGCATGTTTATCGAACATTAATTCTGGAATCTGTGATGATAGCTATCTTTGGTTCTGTTTTAGGAACGCTTGCTGGTGTTGGTATTGCCTATTTGATGCAGGTTCATGGACTCGATTTTAGTTTTTTATTCAAAAAAACTTCAATGATGATCCCCAACGAGCTGAGAGCCCGAGTAACGTTCGGCAGTTTTATCATTGGATTTGTGCCGGGAATTATTTCAACCGTGCTGGGAACTTCAATTGCCGGTGTTGGCATTTATAAAAGACAAACGTCACAACTGTTTAAGGAGCTTGAGGTATGAAAAAAATAATGTTTTTTATGATATTGATTTTACCGGCACTGCTATTTTCTCAAACAGAATCGGCAGATGAGATTCTAAAGCGAGTAGATGAAAATATGTTATCCGACAGCAAAATCATTGTTTTTAAAATGATAATACACGGCAGACGCGGCGAAAGAACCGTCGAGGCAAAATCGTGGCAGAGAAATACTGATGATTCATTTACAGAATATCTTGCTCCGCCCCGTGAAAAAGGAACAAAGATGCTGAAGCTGGGCGACCAGCTTTGGACTTACTCCCCGCAGACCGATAGAACCATTTTGATTAGCGGGCACATGTTGCGTCAATCGGTTATGGGATCAGACCTGTCCTATGAAGATTTGATGGAAGATCAACGGTTGCATCAACTTTACCAGCCAACTCTGATCGGCGAGGATACACAGTTGGGGCGGCAATGTTGGCTGCTTGAACTCAGTGCCAGCCAGAAAAACATTGCCTATTACTCCCGAAAAATTTGGGTGGACAAGGAAAGGTTCCTGCCGCTTCGGGAAGAGCGCTACGCCAAAAGCGGCAGATTGTTAAAGACGACAGAAGTTAAGGAGATGATGCTATCCGGCGACAGGTGGGTGGCGAAAAAAGTTGTTTTTAAAGATGAGCTTAAAACCGGCGGCGGTACTGAATTCACTGTGGAGTCGATAGATTTTGATGTGCCGATTCAGGATCATTTTTTTTCGAAGGCAGCTTTGAAAAAATAACCCTGCTGCCGGTTGGTTGTAAGCGGTTTCAAGATTATCTCATTGTGTTTTCAATTCTTTTTCCAATATTTTTCTCACCCGAAAATTTTTGATTTGCACAATCACATTGCTACCGATTGCCCGGAAACCGAGCTTGCCCACGCCAGGAATTTGGTCGGGAATTTCTTCGAGGTCGATAAAGCCGCCTGCCAATTGATCATTTACTGTCATTTTCAGAAATCCGCCGCTCTTAACAATTTTAATGTGATACCATTTATCGGGTTGTTTGCACAGGTCGGGCTGCTGCGCCATCAAAAACAAGCCCGGATTGCGTCTCCAATTGCTGAAGCCGGTATGCACACCATCATCGTCGTAGCGGCTGACGCTGACGTGGTAGCTTCGCAGATTTGAGTTGTAGACATAATCCGCGAATACGCCCTTTCTCGTTGGTAAATCCGCAAGCATGTCCTCGCCCTGTCGCCCCTGACAGGCGATGAAAATAATCAACAGCCCATTTGTTGTCAATATACGCAAATCATACTCTACACAAATTTGATCGGGAAAATCAGGCTTGCAAAATGCCATGCAGCCGACGCCTCCTTGAGCCGAACCGATACAATTGATCTGCATGATTTCCGGCGTCGGCTGAGTTAATTCGCCGCGCCCTTCATGGACCCAGTTGTCAAAATTCTGGAAGTTATCTTCAAAAATCGTCTCACCAAACTCGATTACTTTTCCAAATCCCGAAATATCGGAATTACCCCAAGCCTTGTTTTTGCCTGTTTTTCGTTGTCCAACCAGATCCATACTGTCTCGTAATGCAACCAACTCTTCGGCTGATTTTAATTGTCTTTCTTGCTTTTGACAATTTAAGCCAATCAGCATTACTACCAGATAGGCAGCAAAATAAAAATTAATTTTTAAACAGCTCATCTTGGCTCTCCTTCAAGTTGATTTCTTGTTCAATTTAATGTTCATATCTGGAAGTTTATTTGCCAGCAGCGCTTCGTAATCAACATTTATAATCGACGTCATTTTGATGTGGGATTCAAGCGCAACAATTCGTTGTTAACCAATTCAATAGTTTCGCGTTACTAATAATTTACAATTTTTAATTATAAAGTCAAGCTTAAATATGGTTGGC
>DSAU01000584.1 GCA_011046315.1 bacterium | reverse complement strand
GGTAAATGATTTTATCTGGGGATCACCGTTAAGCGGGACACCGACGCGGCTCACATATTGGGCCGCTCATTGAGCATCAATTTTATTATCGTTGCGCTCATTGAAAAAGGGTTCACAACATTTTTTAAATTTAATTCCACTACCGCAGGGACAGGGATCGTTTCTGCTCACTTTCAAATCACCTGATTTTATCTGCTGATATATTTTTCGCCGGATAGCCTTCTTTTCGAGTTGTCGCTTTTTGTGCCATTCAGCAGCCAATTGTTTAAATTTTTTATCTGAATGTTCAAAAAACATTTTGTATGCCTGGCAGAGGTAATTTGCTCGATGACTATGTTGATCACCAAGGCGATGTTTGGTGCAACCGCCGCGGCAATATTTCAACCAGGGACAGCAACAACATTGTTCAGGTAACTGGGCTTTAAGTTTGCCGAATTTCTGTTGCAACGGAGAATTGAGCAAATCGATAATTGTATCCTCTAAAATATTTCCCAAACGCCATCGATCTTCGACGAAAAAATCGCAGCTATAGACATCGCCGTTGTGCTCAACCACAACATAATTTCCGCATTCCGGAAGCAAACTACACATTGGCGGTGCCATATCGACATAGCTAAAAAAAACCGCATCAAATAATCGGATCGATGTCGTGGGAACGCCATTCACGAAACTTCCTATCCAACAATCAAAAAGCTGACACAGGAAACGACCGTAATCCGTCGCCGTAACTGAAAACTCCATCACTTTTTCCGGTTGTTGCGGATCCGTTTCGATGCAGGGTATGAATTGCATAAAATTTAAACCCAACTCGCGATGAAATTCAAATATCTCCTCTGCAAATTGAACTGAATAATTGTTGACAACGGTCAGTGCATTCACTGAACAACCGGCATCCAAAAGCCGTTTCGCACTATCAACAACACGCTGCCAGGTTCCTTTTCCTCCAATGGTTGTTCGATAATAATCGTGAACCTGCCTGGGACCGTCCAAAGACAGACCGATTAAAAATTGGTATTCAGCCAAAAAATGCGCCCATTGATCATCGATTAAAAGTCCATTAGTCTGTAAACCATTTCCGATCTGCTGATTATTTCCGAAACGCTGTTGCAGGGCAACGGCTTTTTCGAAGAATTCACGCCCCATTAGTGTGGGTTCTCCTCCCTGCCAGCCGAATGAGACCGCATTCACAGTTTGCGCCATCATTTGTCGAATCAATTCCTGAAGCACAGATTCGTTCATTCGATGAACCGAGGATTGGGAAAAATATTGAGACTTCGGCAAATAGAAACAATATCGACAGTCCATGTTACAGTCCGGACCCGCTGGTTTAACGAGAACCGATTCTAATTTTTTTGATTTGTGTTTCACAATTGAGGTTTAATTAACTCCTTTTCAACAGTTCAGTGTATATTTTCGTTTACTAACCTTTGAGAATGTATTCGGTCCTGGCGCCGCTATCGATAGTTACGATGTACGGCTTTCCTCCTGCCCTGGTGATGGCTTTTGCAATTTTATCCGGGTGTTGTGGCGTGTTTACGAACATACATCCCCCGCCTCCGGAACCGTTAATTTTTCCGCCGGTTGCTCCGGCTACAATGGCTGAGCTAATCATGTTATCAATTTTAGGAGTTGAAATTTTCAGTTTGTCACGGAGAATCGTGTGGGACTCTGTTAATAATTTCCCTAAGTTGCGCGGCGACATTTTTGCATCCATAAACTGATAGTAGGCTTTTTGGGTCAAATCTCGATTGAGAAAAGTCGCTGTCAGCAATTCTATTTGTTCGTCATTCAGTATCCCATTGAATTCGCGCAGCTTTGAGATTTCAAAATATCTTAATGCGATATCCTGCTTCGCGCTCAATTTATCGATAGCTGTGGAAACACCTCCCTTGACTCGTTTGAGTATGCTTTCGGTATCTTTGGATTCCAATGAATCACCGAGAACAAACGTTCCCAGCTCAGCTGAAAGCTGGTGAAATTTGGTGACATTTTCAAAATCGATGTACTGAATTTTACCGAGACTGGAGGCGAAATGATCCATTTTCCCGCCAGGTTCACCAAACTCCAACACCTCTGCTTGATGTGCCAGGTTTGCGATTTGAAAGGGATTGTTCGCACGGTGATCTTCGGCAATGGTGAGTAAAAATTTTATCCACGCCACGACCAGAGCTGAGGAACTACCGCTTCCTGAATTGATCGGTATTTCACTGCGAACTATGCAATTGTAACCACCAGGAAATTGAACACCATTTCGCGTCAAAATGTTGACCGCGCTTCTTAGATAATCGCGTTTTTTTATGTAGCCAATGTCAGAAGTTATTTCAAATTGATCAGTTTGTTGAATGTCCGGAAGTTTAATATGAAAAATCCGATCGGTTCGTTGCTCCCCCTCAATCGTAAGACGCAAATTGATAGCGGCGGTAATAACCGGCAAGCTTAAATAATCCTGGTGCTCGCCGAACAAACATATTCTGCCCGGCGCGGTGACTTTTAATCGTGAAACTCCCATTTTTAATCCTGTGATTAGTTTGAAAAATAACAATTTTTAAATTTTTTATTTATAGCCTGAATTATTCATAAACATTCACTTAAAGTGTTTAATTTAAATTAATTACAACACATTAAAAAATTATATGATTAAAACTGAATTATTGGCATTCATTCCTTAATATGTGTATAATTCATCCCGTTTTTGCGGGACGCTTCCCTTAAAACTATAATGGATAATGCGGGATAGTATTATCAGCTAAGTCTTCGTTTTTTTTGTAAAAGAAGTTTTAAATAAACACTGAGAACACCGAAATATTTTTTTATTTTCAAAATGGTTTTTTCAGTGAGGCTCGGTGTTTTTCGGCCTTTAATTTTGAGGCTTCGCCGCACGAGGATAAAATTTGAAAAAACCTTTTTTCACCCCTGACCGGTTTATTTTCTCTCATCGTCTTCATTTCCCAGCCGCCTGGAATAATGATTAATTAAGCTGGCTTTTTTGATAGTGTCGGCGCCAAATTTACTCTGAACCATGTCGATAATCCGATCGATTTTTTTATTTTCAGGCGCCGGCGAACCGAACAACTCTATTTGTTGGTGGCTTCCACTCTCGAGGTTACCCACAGCAACACCCAGTAAACGCACTTTTTTCCGGTCGCGGTTGAACTTTCGATATAGCTGCATACTTATCTCTGAAATGACTTCTGATGAATCGATATAACTGCCCAGGCTTTGAGACCGCGTAAAGGTGGAAAAATCTTCCAATCGGATTTTCAGGGTGATAGTTTTTCCGCTCAAGCGCTTTTTTCTCAAAATGCGGCTGACATTATCAGCCAGAGAAAAAATGGTGTTTTCGATCCGGTGTTCGTCATCGATATCTTGGGAAAAAGTATTTTCCAGGCTGACAGATTTGACTTGGTGGATCGGTTCAACATCCCTGTCGTCGATCCCATTCGCCAAACTCCAGAAGTGCAAACCGCTCTTTCCCAGTCGTTTAACGATTTGATCTCGAGGAAACTTTGCCAATTTTCCAATGGTGTCAACTCCCATTAATCGCAATTTGGTTTCAGTCTTTTTGCCGACTCCCCACATTTTTGAAATTGGCAGTCCCCATAAAAAATCGAGTACCTTCTCCGGCGCAACAAAAACCAGCCCATCAGGCTTTTCCAGATCAGAGGCGATTTTCGCCACAAATTTGCTCGGTGCAATGCCAATGGAGGCGGTCAGACCGGTTTGTTGGCGAATTCGTTCTTTGATTTGCTGTGCGATAGTTATCGGCTCTCCGAATAGCCTTATGCAACCGGTGACATCCAGAAATGCTTCATCAATACTCAGCGGTTCAACAATGGGTGTAAATTCATGGAAAATAGCCTGGATTTTTTGAGAAATTTCCAGATAGCGCGACATCCTCGGAGACAGGTAAACTGCATACGGACAGAGTTTATAGGCTCTTGATATGGGCATCGCCGAATGGATTCCATACTCCCTGGCTTTATAATTACATGTGGAAACCACCCCCCTGCCCGCGCCTGCTTTGGGATCAGCGCCGACAATTATGGGCTGTCCGCGATATTCAGGATGATCCAATTCTTCAATCGCGGCAAAAAATGCGTCCATATCGATGTGTAAAATCACCTTGTTCATCATTTCTTCACCAAAACAAACGAGCGTACCCCCTCCGGAAACAATGTCAACAATAATCGATCTAATCCGGTCGTATGACAGATTCGATAAATCAAAATTGTTAATTTATTAAAGAGGATCTGATTGGCGATAAAGAGCCGATTCGATCCGATGAATCGATTAATAAACCTTCCCATTAATAATATCACAGCCGGTAACTTGGCAGCATACTTAATATCCCTTTCCAGAGTTCCGACCCGTATGATTTTTAAACCAACCTTTAAAGCCAAACTCTTCAATTCATCAGGACGAAATGCGGTATGATAATAGCGATCATCACATTCGCAGCTTACACCGTAATATGGTAAACTACCGAGTCCGATCCATTTAGTCGGTTGTTTTTTATAGTTGGGCGTGGTGATTAATGCACGTCCGCCCGGCTTTAAAACATGAGCGATGCCTTGAACAACTGCAATCGGATCCAGACAATGTTCCAACACTTCGCTGCACAAAACATTGTCAAAACTTTGCGCCCGAAAACAATACAGATTTTCAGCATCGGCGACTATCAGATGTTTTGGCTTAGAATTGTGAGCTTTTAAAAGAACGTTCAAGCTTAATTCAACACCATATCGCATACCATTTTGATAGTATTCCAGATACATGCCGCGATTGCAGCCAACATCGAGCAGGGACCCGTTGATGCTTTCCAGAAACCGGTTAACGAAGCGTTGCCTTAAAATTCCTCTCAAGGTTTCATATATAATCTCTTCTTCTGGATATTTTAAGCCGACTTCTTCATAAAATTTTTTTAATGATCGCTTCACAGAGTCCATGTTGTTTTATTCTTTTCCGTTTAAAAATCGTGTTTTAAAATGTAAATATATCTGTTTGAGACCTTCCAATTCAGCAACTTGAAAAAATCCGGATAGATAGAGCAGGACAAAGTAACCGCAGAAAAATATCAACTTCACTGCACTGTGAATGTCCGATTTGAATAATGACGGTAGCAGTGCTATAACAAAGGTAAAAATAGCAATTTTAAGCAGTCGACGAAACTCATATTGAATGGGATACAATCTTTGTGAAAACCTAAAGCACAACACCGCCATAACCACAAACGAAAGAATTGTGGCGTAAGCCGCACCCATCAAATGATAGCGGGGAATTAAAATAAAATTAGCAACGATGTTAAAAATAGCGCCCACACCGGCAATCAACATCAACAGCTTGGTCTTTTCCTTGACGTAAATTCCAACAATAAAATTTAAATATATTCCGTAAGCGATGTAAGCCAGTGTTACTACCGGCACAATGACAGTGCTGGACCAGTATTCAGGTCCGAAAATGTAAAGCCCAAATATTTTTAATCTGACAACTTGTTCAATGAATAGATGAATACTTAGAAAAATAATGCTGCATATCAGCGAAAAATATGTCAAAATTTTGGAAAATATTTCTTTGGCGTTTTCCTTTTGCGCAGTGTGCAGAAAGAATGGCAACCAGGCAAACTGAAACGCATTGATGAATAGTTTAACAATTAAACCCAATTTGTAGCCAGCGCCGTAAAGGGCTGCTGCGTCAAGGCCAAGATAAAATTTTATGAAAAAACGATCGATGGAATTGATAAACACAATCGAAAGCGTTGCCGGGACAAAAGGCAAGCCGAATTTTAACATTTTATAAAAAACGCTACGGTCAAGCATAATTCCAAGATGGCGTGCGCAGTACGGCAACAGCACAAAAAACATGGCAAACGAGGAGTAAATGTTTGCCAAAAAGATACCTTTAACGCCCATCTGATAATGTACAACCAATAAAATATTAAAAAACAGGTTGAGCCCAACGTTTAGGACGCTGAGAAAAGCGAAGTAGTTTGATTTCTCCTGTGCCCTCAATATATTAAAATTAAGCAGTAACAGGGCATCGAGACTGAGAATCGCTGCGCTGTAACGAATCAGATAACCGTATTCTACTGAATCGAAGAGGTGTTCAGCAAAAAATACGCTTCCTAAAATCAGAATCAAGGAAAAAATTAACGATGTTATAGCCGTGGCGAAAAAAGCGGTGGAAAATATGTTTTTTTTTTGTTTCGGTTCTTGCTCCAAAATATAAAATTGTATCAGCGCTGTATTTAATCCGTAAGAATAAATGATCGACGCAATTGCCAGAAAGGCAAACAGGGTAGTGGCAATGCCATATTCGATTCTTTCGACATAATTAGTATGAATTGGCAGCAAAAAAATAATCAACGATTTGGTTAAAACATGGCCCACCCCGTAAATCGCGGAATGCTTGGTGAGTTGCAGTAATGAACTAAATACCGATTGTTTCACCATCACAAGGGCCATTCAATATTGGTTCTGGGAATCATGATTATTTGATAATTCTGATCAATTGGGAATTGCTGGATATCCAATGATCGATTCTTAAAAAACAGTAAAACCGGCTTATCCATAGAAATTTTAAAACTTATACCGCTCAATGACTCCTGCGAAAGCGTCATTTTGCTATTTTTTTCTTGCAATCCTTTGATGTGAATGATAAATTGAGATTCGGTTTCCCTCGCATACCAATCGAGATGGTGATAAATATAATTATAGTTCAAAAGCCGGCTGACCGTTTCAACCCATAACGTTCCGGATTGATAGAGTTCGGCGATTTTGCGAAAGGTGCGGACGGTTTCCTCAGAAAGGGGTGCGGAATCAGCGCCGGGCAGCCGGTCTCCAAGGTGGATGTATAAAACCATATATCCCTGTTTTTCGATCAAAGTCTCTAAAACCCGGTCGTTTAAAAGCCTGGGCAAATCATCTGACCAATCCAATCTGCCATTTCCGAATCGTTTAAAACGAAAGGTCAACCGATCATCTCTTAACTGATCCTCCTGCAGTAAAAGATTACTCAGCTTGAACTCCGGTCGTTGTTTGAAGTATGGATGAATCAATTCAGCATATTTTTTGCGGGCGCAAAACATGCCTGCTTTAGCTAAAGTTTTAAGTTTCGAAACCGGGGTTTGATACAGCGGACTTTTCCAATAAAATTCTGCAAAATTAGCCTTCCGGTTCTGTCCGACCACATTGGTTAAAGCACGTTCACAGTCCCAGTAGAATCTCAATCCATATTTCAGCAATAAATCTGCATGATAAACACATTGCTCGCTATTAAAAGGCTTTTCATTGGGATAGAGATCTCCGCGTCCTGCTGATAATGCTCCGATATTTTGTTCGCTCTCTTCGCCGCCGTGATTGGTCCAGACACGGATTTTTATTTTATGTTTATCAAGTTCCTCCAACGCTATTTCAGCCATCTTTCTCGAAAAGCATAGTTTTTCCGAAAAATTTCCGTAACCGTGCATCACATCCAGGATATCCGCCCTCATCAATTCCCGCATCATCGGCGCCTTTTCAGATGGCTGCCCTAAATCATTTTTAAAATAGGAAAATGCGGCATTGGGGGTCCCAACCTGGTCGAACATCCAAAATGAGTCACTGATATTTAGCCCGACTCCCTTTCCCAGTGGAGTTTGAGCTGTCGAGTTCAAAAATTGGTGGATAGCAAGAAAGTTTTCCCATGAAGTTCCATCGATATCGCTGCATACTGCAAGCGCCGCTTTAAAAGGATGCGGGAATTTAAGTAGCGTTGTTTTTTTCATCTTATATCGACAATTATTTACGTTGACCAATTTCTCTTGCCGGAACCCCGGCCACAATGCTATACCGGCTCACATTGTGCGTCACCACTGATCCGGCGGCAACCACAGCGCCGTCTCCGATGTTTACACCAGGTAAAATAATCGCATAGGCGCCCAGCCAGACATCGGATCCGATGATAACATCTCGTTCGTCGCCCGCTTGATCCCTAATAAGTTTGTCTTTTGCCATACCATGAT
>DSAU01000342.1 GCA_011046315.1 bacterium | reverse complement strand
TTCATCATGGTGGTTACAGCATTAACGAAACATATCCAAAGCCGTTTTAACGGCTTCTTAATAACCCCGTGATCGGTTACCAATAAACATCTTTAAGTATTTATTTCATTGAGATTAGCTAAAAAAATAAATTCCTTATCAGTGAAATTGGGATTACTAATAAATTGTTTTAATTATGGACATGACTGTATCTTTTTGGAGCAATTGAATCAGTTGGGTTGGTGTAGGCTTGGATGAAATAGGGGGGAGATGTCGGTTCTTCAAGCTTTTGTTAGCGTTATGATAGATAAACAATTAAAAAATCAGAAAAAAATTTGAAATCCCGGTGATCGGGCTAATCTGGGGCAATTTCGTTGAGCCGCCCGCTAACATCCGGTTTTTTAACAAAAATCTACCTGAATCTGAAAAGGTTCGAATATCTGGCGATGATGTTCCGCACTAGCCTCTTGGGCATTTGTGGTTCGATGCGACTGCTATTTATCAATATTCTTGTTGGCTGTTTGCTGATCAACATTTTTATTTGAACTCTCCCCGGTTGATTTAGTCGCTTTTTTAGCTGGCTTTTCGCTTTTTTGATTTTTGATTTTATATTTGCTTTTGATTTCGTGCAACCGTTTACGAGTGAGCTCAATTCGTTTTTCCAGCCTTTTGGGAGCAACATCCAGAAATTTTTGATAGCTCAGATATGCCTTTTTGGGCTGTCCCAATGTATCCAGTGCAAGCGCTTTGTTCAACCAGGCTTCGAAATAGCGTTCATTTATTTTGATGGCGCGTTCGTAGCATTTAATGGCGTCTTTGATCCTGCCGATTTTGTTGAGTGTGACGCCCAGATTGTTCCAGGTTTCCGCTGAATCCGCGTTTATCTTAATTGATTTTTGATAAGCTTGAATCGCTTCATCATCGCGATTGAGACGGCAAAGGATGTTGGCGACCCGAAAAAATAGCTTGGCATGGTAACTGTTTAATTTAATCGCCTGTTCAAAACTGCGAAGCGCCTCTACTTCGCGATCCAGTTTTTGAAGTGCGATTCCTCGATAGTACCAGGCTTCAAATTGCTGACCGTATAAGCCTAATGATTTATCATAATATTCAATCGCTTCTTTGTATCGTTCGAGTTTAAATAATAGTTGCGCTGCGCAAAACCAGATTTCAAATTCATCCGGATTTATGTTGGCTGCTGATCGATATTTTTCCAGCGCCGCTTCCAACTGTTTTTGCTTCTCAAGAGCAATGCCTTGATTCAGGATCGCTTCATAAAATGTAGATTGTATTTCCTGAGCTCGCTGTGCCAGAACCAGCGCATCTTCAAACTGTCCCAGCTTAAGCAGAACCCCGCTTTGATTAAGGTAACCGATAGCCGTCTGAACCAGGTCCGTTGATAGGTCATATTTTTCAAGAGCTTCGCGATATTTTTTTTTGCTGAACTCTTCATTTCCCAGCTTAAGCAGCTCAAATGCCTGGACGCGATCCGGCAGCGTCGCTTTTTTATTTCGAGTGATCTCATTTTTGATCAAGGTGGTATCTTTGATGAGTTTGAAATGTTCAGGCGCTATTCCTTCAACGAGATACTTTTTCCGTTTTCTTGCCTCTACTTCGGTTATTTCTTCTCGAAAATCCCGGTAAACAAAAATAATGTCGGTAATAAAAACAATGACCAGAGCTAACAACAGCAGCAGTATGTTACCCGGAGAAAGATTTTGGTTTCGATCGAGATAAAGTGTACCCAAAACGATGAGTGCGCCAATTACGTTGATAGGAATGTATGAGCGATATTGTAGAATAATACCGATAGCAATTAAAAACAGAAAGAACAGCCCTAACAATAGGTTTAAAATTATAAAATACATTTATCAGAAAATCCTCCTTTAAAAGTTAAGGTCAGATTTTTGTTAATGAGTTTCCGAAAAGCAAAGAAAGCCGTTGAATCGGTTTTGAAAAAAACTTTCCTTTTTTAAAAGACATCATCTGAAAATGTGTCGCTGAAAATCGCTTTTTAAGAATAATGCACTGAAAATTATGATAAATATAATCATTTTGACTTTGTTTGTCAAGATATTATTTGCTGATTTCTCTAAAATTAGATATAATATTGAGTAACCGTTCACGGGTCGATGCTGTTTAGTTGTTTATATTTATAACGTTGGAGTGCGACGCCTTTACAGGCTGTCCATGAACTCATAAAAAAATAAAAAATTCATGTCATTGCGAGGAGCGCAGCGACGAAGCAATCTTTTTAATTATAGTGAGTTATCTTAAAGATTGCTTCGGCAAAAAACGCCTCGCAATGACACTAGACTAACAAAATTTAAGGTTCATGGACAGCCTGTTTATGCGTCGCCACATTCCATAAAGGGCATGCACTCCATAAATAACAGTACTTTAAAATATTTTTATTTCTACCCGGTGATCGGTTACAATATTGCAGTATCAGATCACAGGTTTTATGTTTAGGGAAAAATTGAAAAAAAACCCTGTAAACTCTTGGAAGAGTCCCAGGGTTATCCGATTTGGAAAGAGGTGTTGCTCTATTATTTTTTAGTATTAGATTCAATCTGGGCAGATTTTTTCAGACTTGAGGCAATCAAGCTCAGTCCAAAGATGATCAGAAGCACAGGCCAATAATCGCCCACAAACGTCCAAAATTCCCAACTGATGAAATAGTATATTTTGAGCCAGGAAACGACGCCAAGAAACATCAGAATAGCGCCGGGGATGAGTACGCCCCAATCGCTGGGTTTGGCAATAAAAAGCGCCACGAAACCAATCCCGATAATTACGAGAAGAATAGGCCAGATATTGCTTACATAATAGTGATCTACAAGATGGTAGTTTCTCAGCAAAAACAATACACCGAGCAGCAACAGGACTGTTCCCGGAAAAACTCCACCACTATCCCTGTCGCTACAACCCCAGCGGTGAAATAGCATGGAAAATCCCACAATGATAAGGATCAGGGGATAGACCTGACGCCAATTCAGTAACTCCGGCACCACTTTATAGACGAGCAACAGGGCGCCAATAAGAATCAATAAGATGCCGGGGGCGATGGCTGTCCGTTTGATTTCTCTCATATTATCCTCATTAAAATTAATTGACAATTAAAGTTATTCTGCCGGCAACGTTTCATCAGAATCTGATTTTTGGGGACTTTTTTTAGTACGCCGCACCGGTTTTTTTTTCATTGGTTCTGGTGTTGATTCGCTACCGGTCTCCATTTTTGGCTCAACAGGTTCTTCAGGAATAATGATAACCCAGATGATGTACACAACAACGCCAAGAATAAACTTGGTCATTAATGAAAGCAGCAGCCAACCGATGCGAACGATTACCGGGTCGATTTTGAGATGAGTCGCCAGTCCGCCGCAAACACCACTGATCATTTTTTCATTTCGGGAACGGTATAGCTTAAATTCGGAAACACCAGTTGATTTCTCAACGTCATTTTGTCGCAGCACATGCACCAGATAAAGAACGCCAAGCAGAATAATCACCACCGGCCAGAATGTATTCCAATTAAAACCCCAAAAATCAAATCGGTACCATCGGAAAAAATGAAAAGGCCAAAAATCATAATGCCAACGCGGTGAAAGCAGCGCCAGCCCCAAAAGCACCAAACCGATGCCCCAATAGATCGCAGTGTTTGGTGATTTTTCCCGGTCAGTCGGGCTTTGCTGGGGATTTTCTCTCATGACAATCAAGCTGATTAAATATAGCAAGATCCCGATGCCGTCGATGAATATTAAGACGAGAAATAAAATGCGAACAATTACCACATCGATATTAAAATATTCAGCAAATCCACCACATACACCGGCAAATATTCGATTGACCCGGGAGCGAAACAACTGTTTCGGTTGATTGTTCATTGGATTTTCCTCTTTATTTGTGGTTGTCAAGATTGTCTCATTCCAGGAGTTTCTTTGTAAAAAAAGCGGTTTAGCCTCATTGGAAATCTTTTTCTAATAACGTGAATATTTGTAATATGTTTCGTTAACCCGGGCAAAACCATAAATATTTTTTTGGAAATTTTACGGTTTCTCTTTTTGCGCTTCGCCGGTCATGGGAACGAAAATCACTGGTAGTATCGATTTCCGATGAATTTTATTGTTTTCATCTTTATGCAGCAGGATCAGTTCCTGATAGAAATCACCGACCGGAATGATCATTTTACCGCCTTTTTTCAACTGTTGGATCAAGGGTTCAGGAATGTGATTCGGTGCTGCGGTTACGATGATGGCGTCAAAGGGCGCTTTTTCAGGCAGGCCCTGATAGCCGTCGCCAATTTTAACGTGAACATTTTGATAGTCCAGTTTTTTCAGCAATTGGGCGGCGTGGTTTCCCAGCGAGTGGATAATTTCAATTGTATAAACTTCTTCTGCAATCTCTGCCAGAATAGCGGCTTGATAACCGGATCCGGTACCAATTTCCAGTACTTTTTCTCCACCAGTGAGCTCAAGCGATTCGGTCATAATCGCCACAATGTAGGGTTGCGAGATGGTTTGAGCTTCTCCGATCGGTAACGGGCGGTCAATATAAGCAACGGCTTTAAGATGTTCCGGAACGAATTCGTGTCGTGGTACCTTTCGCATGGCGTTGAGCACCAGGCTGTCCTTTATTCCGCGTCTTTGTATCTGCTTGTCCACCATTTCGTATCTGAGGGCTTCATATTTATCCTGAATCGGTTTTTCCGTAGAGTGATCTAAACGATCGCTTTGATTTTGTCCGCAGGCTTCGATAACCAAAACCAACAAGATCATACTAAATAATTTTCTCATGATATCTCCCTGTTAATAAAATTGACAGATGAGCTTCAATGCTGCGAGCCATTTTATTCAAATTATACCCTCCCTCGAGTATGGAGATGATTTTCCCGTTGCAATAGATTTCAGCCAATTCAACCACGTTTTTTGTCAGGGCGGCGTATCCGGACTCGGTCAATAACATTGACGATAAAAAGTCATTGGCGTGAGCGTCAAATCCGGCGGAAATTAGGATAAAATCGGGTCTGAATTTGTCAGCGACGGGGAGCAGTTCCTCTTGAAAAATTTCCAGATAGTCGTCGTCATTTTTACCAGCCGGCAGCGGAAAGTTTAATGTGTAACCTATTCCGTTTCCTGAACCGGTTTCATATTTAGCGCCGCTGCCCGGGAAAAAAGGGTAGAGGTGAGTGCTGAAATAAAACACGGTTGGGTCATCATAGAATGCGTTTTGGGTGCCATTACCGTGGTGCAGATCCCAATCGACGATCAAAATTTTTCCCATTTGGTATTTCTGTTGAAGGTAGCGGGCTAAAATGGCGATATTGTTAAACAGGCAAAATCCGCGCGCCCGATCCCGTTCTGCATGATGACCCGGCGGACGCACTGCACAGAAACAGTTGCTGATTTCCTTACGCATGATTGCATCCGCGGCTGCGAGGGCGCCGCCGACAGCTAATAGCGCCACGCGATAGGAATCGCGACCGATTCCGGTATCAGGGTCCAACTGTGTATATCCGTTTTCGCAGGCTTTTTTGACGGCGTTGATATAAGCCGATGAATGAATCGTCTCCACCCACTTTAGCTCTGGTACAATGGGAGCGATGTGTTTCAATTCTTGCATCAAACCAATGGCTTGTAAATGATCGACAATTGCCAGCAGTCTGCCGGGATGTTCAGGGTGCCAGCTCCCGCTGTCATGCAGTAGATAATCCTCACTGTAAACAAAACCGGTGCTCATGACGATTTCATCCTCAATAGCCTGTTTTTTCGTTCATTTTTCATTTTTTCAGCCCTGACAAATTTGATGAAATATACAGTCATTGCCGAATCTACACGGTAAATCTGATCAAGAGTTCGGTTTTTGAATGTTGAATTTTGAAAGTTGAAATTAGCGCACTTGTTTTAAAAATTGTTCCAATCCATTAACCACACCTTTTACAATTTTTTGTTGATATGAAGCGGATAATATCAGCATTTCCTCCAATGGATGCGTCAGAAAACCAGGCTCCAACAGGACCGAGATCATCTGAGGTGTACGACAGATGGCGAGATTTGAATAGTAGAGTCCAAAATTCGACAGACCAGATGCCTTCACGAGATGATTTTGCAGTATTGAAGCCAACAGATAACTGTGCGGTTGATTATAATAAGAGCTTACCCCACGAATTTTAAATGGATCGACTCCGTCGGGGATTCCATTAAAGTGAAAGCTGATCAGGATCTCAGCGCCAATATGTCTGGCGAGTTCGGCTCGAGCCTGAAGCGTGATGCCATCCTGTTTCCCGCGGGTCAGGAATACAAGCGCGCCTTTGTCTTCCAGTTGATTTTTTAATGCCATGCAATAATCGAAGTTGATGTCCTTTTCCGGAATTCCCATCGCACCCACCGCACCTAGATCAGGACTGTGTCCCGGATCGAGACAGATCACAATGTTTTTTAACGGCGAATGGGGCCAGCGGGCAATTTGGGGCTTCTTTTTAATTTTTAAATAAAATTTACCGTTTTCATAGAACGGATCATATCCCCAGTGACGATCCTGGGCCAGGTTGATTTGAAAACTGTAAGCGTCGCTGCCAGTGGGTTGCCAGCGAATGTCACGAATCAGCGGGTCGTTCATCTCCAGCCTCACGGAATCGGTACCCGCATCGATGCCATAAAAAGTTAAATCCAGTTGCGTGGGCCGCAACACCTGCTCAACTCGAAATGGGAGTTTCTGGTCAAGATCGATCTCAATCAGCGCCCATTCCTTGTCTCCGGAAACTCTGATGGAGGTTATAATTCCCTTAGGAACCGCGGAACCAGGTGGCAAAAACTCAAGATTTTGTCGATGAATCCAAATATCATTTTTTTCATGATAAAGGCAACGAACATGATCTCCTCGCCGGGAAGCCGCCAAAATTTTTGAGCCTTGAGGCAGAAACAGTTGACTGCCAATCCTCATTCCGCCTCGCGGTCTGATGACGTTATTTTTTAATTGAACGATCTTTGGAATGGCAGAGAGATCGACGCTCAGCCTACCGGCAGCAGTGGCTGATTTTTCTTTTCCGTCGGCATTGGTTAGTTTGAAGCTGATTTTTCGTTGCTGCGCCCAGTCCCATGCCTGAATGATATATGAGCCGATATATATTCCTTTTACTCCGATCATAGGTTTTGTGATGCCCTGTCCGAAGATGGCGTCACCCCAATAATATGAAGCCGTTGGCTGCAATTCTGTCATGGGAAAATCTTCGATAAGACCTTCAATGGAAAAGGTTGCTTTGCAGCCGGGCGTACCCTTGACCGCTACTTTAAAAACATCTCCCGGTTGTAGTTCCCAGTTAGCTCTGGGGAAAATATAGCTGGTATCAACCAACAACGCTTCAGATGTTGAGCTTTTCAGATAGAAAGGAACATAAACTTCCCGGACCACTGTCGTTGTATCATCATCGAAAATCGCCTGACAATGAAAAACAAAGTTACCATTTTTTACAGGTACATAACCCATAAACGCGCCATTGCGATAAACTTTAGCTTCTTTGCCATTGATCCGCACTGAAGCTGATTTAGGCCAGACATTACCGAAGATAAATGAAGAATCTGCTGCTAATACCTGCTGGCCCGGTTGGGGATAAACAAGCTGAATTTTTGGCTGGGATAGCGCCGGTATATGCTGCAAAATAAAGATCCCCCAAACCAGAATTGCCAATACCTGCACACAGGGCAGCCGGATATTTTTCGATTGGGACAATGAATAATTACCTCATTCAAACATAATTATAAAACTCCGCGTGGCTATGATCTGTTCTCCAATGATCAAACCATAATGCGAATAGTTTGTTCTGATTTTATTCGACCAGTTTAATTATAACAAATTTTTATTCCAAAATCAATAGTATTATCTATGAAAAAATGCGGAAGCATAAATCAAACCGCCTATCTCAGTTCGGTGATTGGCTGAGCATGAAATCCAGAAAAGGAGTTAAAGCGTTCGTTGTCGATTATTGGAATAATGATTTTACAATTGTTAACACGCTATGTATCTGTT
>DSAU01000539.1 GCA_011046315.1 bacterium | reverse complement strand
GGGTATGACATTAAGTTTTTTAATCAGGAATCTGTGTGCAATTTTAACCATTTTGGGCGAACAACAATTGTACCAATAACAATCAAAAAAATGAGCCGACCCGCCCAGATAATTGCTTTAGAACCAAGGACGCGAGTGTACCACATGACTTGATCAGTAGTGATTAACCACCGATGAAATAACAGAAACCCCCATTCATAAAACAGCCACATTGCTGTAAAGAACATCATAAAAACTGCAATCGTAATTAAATTGCCGGTTCGCCCCCGATCGGTCAACGTCCACAGCGATGAAGCGGCAAGGTCCCGGCGATCTTCCGCGGTCAGGTTAATTTTTCGGGCGACATAGCCGTAATGTCTTGCCAAACTTAACGCCAACAGGAAAACATATAGCGCCAACGCCAGCAGCACCATTGGAAAAATTTGGATCATCTCGTCAACCCCCAGAAGATTTTGCAGCCAGCCGGGTAAGATTTTTTGCATATCACTGTTAAGCTGATCCAGCCACTGTTGTTTATCCTCGATGTCGATCTGCAACTCCTCAGCTTTGCGCTCCTGGGTTTCGATTATTTCCGAAATATTGCTTTGTTCCTGTGATAACACTTTTGAAAATTGCTGAATATCTCCGTTCAAAGTCTCAGTCAGCTCATCCATGGTACGATCTTTACCTGCTAACGTCACATACCAGTCTTTGCCTAAATTCTGCTGTCGCCATTCTTTCAAATGACCTTTTAAGATTTCCAGCCGATCCTCTACCTGGCGCAATTCCTGGCGAACCAGCGGGTTTGACGCCATTGAACGCTCCAATGGCGACACAACCAGCTCATCCACTTTTTTGGTAATTTTACGGATGGTTGTGTTAGCAGTATCCTGATATTCCTGTCGCGACAGCGAGTGGTCATCCCGATTTCTCATCCGCGAAAAAGATTTGATGAGCTCCTTTTTTTCATGTTCCCAGGGGCGAACTTCGATATTTTGCTGGACAGCGGCGAGCACTTCATTGACTTCAGCCAGTTGGTTGGAAAGGTTCTCAACTCCGGACTTATCTTCCTGCAAGCTCATAAGTTGTGTTTCCACTTGTTCCGTATCAGTGGTCAATCGTGTCAGTGGAGTCAAAACCCGAATAAGCAACACAATACTAAAGATGCAAGTGGCAATGATTGTCCGCTTGATGAGTTTATTTTGCTCCTCCCAGAGCTTCAAATGGCGTTGAAAGCGAAAATCTGTTCCTGCCATGGCAATTCTCCGTTACGATTATTATGTGGCGGCAATACCTCAGGCTGAAAAGCAATTAATTGAGAGAAAATTTAATTATTCAATATAATCCACTCCATTGCCAATGTCAAGCAGAAAATTTGTTAACCGGTAAAACATTAGTTACAGGTGGATAAAGGAGTGCATCGTCTTTACAAGCTGTCCATGAACTCATAAAAATTCAAAAAATACATGTCATTGCGAGGAGCGAAGCGACGAAGCAATCTCTTTAATTATAGTGACTTATGTTAAAGATTGCTTCGGGAAATAGCGCGTCGTAAAGACATTAAACTAAAAAAATTTAAGGTTCATGAACACGCTGTAAAGGCGCCACACTCCAATTTGTTCAAAACTCTTCGAATGTGAAAACCTTTTTTAAGTGTGGTGTTACGTTAACCGGAGGGAGTTTTATTTTTTAATTCAGCCTAAAAAAGACTTGCATAATTCCCAAAAAATTGTTAATTGAAATATGCTTTTCAGTGGAAATTTTTCTGAGTGCAGGCAGTAATATTTTTCTGAGTTCAATAAAACCAGCAGAACCACTTTTCTAATAAACTATCACCGTGGTATGTCAAGACAACGGTCAAAACTATAAAATGAAAATATGGCAATGGATATTCTCGGAATTTCCGCATACTACCATGACAGCGCCGCCTGTTTAGTGCGCGATGGAAAAATTTTAGCAGCGGCGCAAGAGGAGCGTTTCACCCGGAAAAAGCATGATTTCAACTTTCCGCATCACGCAATTCAATATTGTTTGTCGGCAGGGGGAATTACTGCCGGGGATTTGGATTATGTGGCGTTTTACGATAAGCCGTTTTTAAAATTTGAACGGCTGCTGGAGAGTTATTTAGCCTATGCGCCGCTGGGCATCAGATCGTTTATCAAAGCCATGCCGGTATGGCTAAAACAAAAACTCTGGATTAAAGAGCAGCTTAAAAAAGGTCTCAGTTTTGATGGACCGGTCATTTTTCCGTCGCACCACGAATCTCATGCAGCTTCTGCCTTTTTTCCGTCCCCGTTTCAGCAGGCAGCATTTTTGACGATTGACGGCGTTGGTGAATGGAACACCACCACCTTCGGAACTGCTGCGGGCAACCAGATTCAAATCCTCGGAGAAATGAACTTTCCCCATTCTTTGGGACTGCTTTATTCCGCATTTACCTATTACACCGGTTTTAAGGTAAATTCCGGTGAATACAAACTGATGGGACTGGCGCCTTATGGCGAACCCCGTTTTGTCCGGTTAATTTTAGACGAACTCATCGACCTCAAACCCGACGGCTCTTTTAAACTAAACCTGAAATATTTCAATTACTGCGTCGGTTTAACAATGACCAGCCGAAAATTTCATCGATTGTTCGGTGGGCCACCGCGCCAGCCCGAATCGCCTATCACCCAACGTGACATGGACATTGCACGGTCGATTCAGGAGGTTACCGAAGACATCATGCTGCGTATGGCGCGGTTTGTCAGACAGCAAACCGGTCAGTCGCGGCTTTGCCTGGCGGGCGGCTGCGCTCTCAATTGTGTGGCGAACGGAAGAATTTTACGAGAAGGAGTGTTCGATGATATTTGGATTCAACCAGCAGCCGGAGACGCCGGCGGAGCTGTGGGAGCGGCGTTGTTGGTCTGGCACCAACTTTTAGAAAAGCCACGGCTGGCAGACAATGAACATGATTTCCAACAAGCATCCTGTCTCGGTCCGGTGTTCTCCGACGAGGAAATTGCCGCTGTTTTGAAACGAAAAAATGCGCCCTTTCAACAACTGGAGAAAGATGAAATCGTTTCCAAAACCGCGCAGCTTATTGATGAACAAAACGTAGTGGGCTGGTTTCAGGGCAGGATGGAATTCGGTCCGCGAGCGTTGGGATGTCGCAGCATTCTGGGCGACGCCCGCTCTGCTGAAATGCAGACAATGATGAATTTAAAAATTAAATATCGTGAATCGTTCAGGCCGTTTGCACCTAGTGTGCTGGCGGAACACGTCGCTGATTATTTCGACATCCATCGCAACAGCCCCTACATGCTGCTGGTCGCGCCACTGGCAACGAACAAACGCCGGGATTTATCTGCTGAAGAGAGCGCCATGGCTGGTATGGACAAACTCAAAATTCAGCGTTCTGTTTTACCAGCAATCACTCACGTTGACTATTCCGCGCGAATCCAAACCGTTGATCAACGGACGAACGGATTGTATTATGATTTGCTCCGGGCATTTTACCAGCACAGCGGTTGCCCGGTGATCATCAATACATCGTTTAATGTGCGCGGCGAGCCCATTGTCTGCACACCAGAAGATGCATATACCTGTTTCATGCGCACCGAAATGGACTATCTGGTTATGGGCTCATTTTTATTGAATAAAAAAGAACAGCCAGACTTTGACGATAAAATTGACTGGCTGCAACAATTTGATTTGGATTAACGAATAAATTCCAGTCGACGCCATGAATAAAAAAACACCTGATCGAAAACAAATACGCAAATTTGGACTGGCAATTGCGATCATCTTGATTGTACTGGGCGTCATCAATTTTTTCTACGGGGAGCGGCCACTTTTTTTTTACACATGGTCAGCGGCGTTGGCGCTTGTTATTATTGCGGTATTCGTTCCCATCTTGGTTGCTCCGCTTTATCGGGTCGCGCTCTTCGTCGGGCATGTTCTGGGCTGGTTTAATACCCGGTTGCTGCTGGGTTTAATTTTTTATCTGGTTGTCACACCAATATCCCTCATTTTAAAGATAGCGGGCAAAGATCTGCTCGACCGTAAAATCGACAGAAGCGACAGCTCCTATTGGAAATTTCGCAGCAGCGATGAAACCACCGATAAAGAGAATTACTACCGGCAGTTCTAAACAACACGGCTCTGCTGGATTAGACATCCATGGATCCGTCATCAAAATCGATTTTAACATCCCCGAACCGATAGAATTTTTCCGCAACCAATTTGATAAAGAAGCGTAATATCCAATAAACTTTAGAACGTCAATCGTTTTTATGGAGGAAGCATGAAGTTAAAAAAAGGTCGCGTCATTGGAGTTTTTATCGCAGTATTGATTGTGGTGGTGATTGTCTTTTCGCTGGTCAACAAATCGGATTCCAGCAAGAATCAAGGTATGGCAACCGTTAAAGTTGAGAAACGAAGCATTGTTGATAAAGCGCTCGCGATCGGAACTATCGATCCGGAAACTGAAATTCAGATCAAATCAAAGATAACTGGTGTTGTAAAAACAATGTTCGCTGACGCTGGTGATTTTGTGAGAGATGGCGATCCGTTGCTGGAAATCCGCCCCGATCCGACGCCGCTGGAGCTCGCCGAAGCCAAGCGAAACGTGGAAATGGAATCGATTGCGCTGGACAATGCCAAACATGAATATGAACGGGTTTTTCAACTGAAGCAAAAGGGATATACCTCTGATAAAGATTTTGAAATGGCGCAAAAAACATTTAATCAAGCAAAATTGCGCCTGGAGATGGCCAAAGAAAAACTGGCGTTGCTCGAAAAGGGTAAAATTAGCATTGCTGGGGCGAACATCGAAACCATTATCAAATCACCTGCCACAGGCTTTATTCTTGAAAAAATGACCGATGTCGGAGATCCAATTGTGCCGCTGAGCACCTATCAGGCAGGGACTGTTCTATTCACACTCGCCGACATGAAAAAATTGTTGTTTAAAGGAACCGTCGATGAAATCGATGTGGGAAAATTGAAAGAAGGCATGGAAGCGGAAATTCAGGTAGGCGCGTTGCCGGGCAAGCCGGTACAGGGCGTGGTCTCAAAAATTTCGTTAAAAGCCAGGAAACAGGATAACACCACAGTCTTTCCGGTAGAAATCGCTATCCAAATCGATGAAGGAATGGTGCTGAGAGCCGGTTATTCAGCCAACGCCAGCATTATCATCAACAAAAAAGACAGTGTCTTGACGGTTCCGGAACGGGTGGTAACCTTTCGTAACGATTCTGCTTTTGTTCACCTACCGGATGGCGAAGGCAAAAAAGAGGTTTATATTCGAACCGGACTGAGCGATGCAATCCATATTGAAATTATTTCTGGTTTGGAACATGGACAGGAGGTCCTCGAAAAAGAGGTCAAGGAAATTATTTAACCGGATGTTTACCATGAATCATATCATTGACACGTTACGGGAAATTTTTTATTATCTGGGTCAGTACAAAGCTCGCACTTTTATGACCATGTTCGGTTTGATCTGGGGAACGATTACGGTAATCGTATTGCTTTCATTTGGCGTTGGGGTTGAACGTCAAATGAGCAAAAACATGCACGGCATGGGCGATGGCATCGCCATACTCTGGCCCAACCGAACCAGCCAGCCATTTAAAGGTTACGGTAGAGATCGCCAGATTCGTTTTCTGGAAGAAGATGCAACGCTGCTCAAAGGGGAAATTAAAGAGATTGAATATTGTAGCCCGGAGTATGGACGTTGGGGAGTGCCGATCCGAGTCGGGGATAAGATCAATAAAACCAATGTAGGTGGCGCCATTCCGGAGTATGGTCCCATGCGCAATCTCTGGCCTGAATCAGGGGGCAGGTGGCTCAACGAATTGGACATCAGGGATCGAAAACGGGTAGCATTCATCGGTAATAAAATAAAAGACTTATTATTCGGGGAAAAGGTTGATGCGGTTGGCAAGATGATCTATATCGGCGACTCCCCTTTTATTGTTATCGGGGTGATGCGGGAAAAGACGCAACCTTCTTCCTACACCACGCGCGACCAGGATCGGGTAGTGATTCCAGCTTCGACATTTTCCTCCTACTTTGGCAATCGCTATATTAACAACATCATCTATAAGCCACGTGACGCGCGCGATGCAAAGTTTATTCAACAACGCATTTACGAAGTGCTGGGGAAAAAATATGTGTTCGATCCCAAAGACAAAGAAGCGCTCTCAATTTGGGATACCACGGAGATGGATAAGTTCTTGTTCTATTTTTCACTGGGGATGAAAATTTTTCTGGGATTGATCGGAGTTATTACATTGACAGTGGGCGGCATTGGATTGGCGAATATCATGTATGTCGTAGTACAGGAACGAACCCGGGAAATCGGTATTCGGCGCGCGGTCGGCGCCCGAAAAAAACATATTCTGGGACAGTTTATCCTCGAGTCGTTTTTCATTATCGGATTCAGCGCGATCATTGGTTTTGTAGTTGCCGTGCTGCTGCTACAAGTTTTATCCATGTTGCCCATTGAAGAATATGTGGGTAAACCAGTGTTGAATTTACCTGTTGCCGTAATATCAATTTTCGTCCTAAGCATGATCGGATTTTTCGCTGGATATTTTCCATCGCGTAAAGCATCTCGACTGGTAGTGGTAGACTGTTTGAGATATTAGCCAAAGGATAACGCTATGCAATTATTTATGTTGCTCAAAGAATTTATTGATGATATTCGAAAACACAAAACTCGCGCCTTTCTGACAACGATCGCCATTACCTGGGGTACGCTGGCGATTATTCTGCTGATGTCGTTTGGCTCCGGACTGTCGTTTCGTATGCGCGAAGGTATGCTCAACGCCGGCGACCGTATCATCCGAATTTACAGCGGTCAGACCACTAAAAAATGGCAGGGCTTGCCGGTCGGCAGACGGATTTTGCTAACCGAAGAAGATGCTCATATCTTGCAGCAATCCATTCCAATGATACAATCAGTCAACCCCGGAATAGGTAGATTTATTCGCCTGAGAAATGGCGATAGAACAGCGTCCACTTACATGGAGGGCGTCTATCCGGTCTTTGAGGAGATGCGCCGAACCTATCACGCCAGAGGCGGGCGCTTTTTAAATGAAAAGGATTTGGTGGAACGAAAAAGAGTGGTGTTTCTCGGCTCGGTAGTGGCGAATGAATTGTTTGGAAAAAATGCGCCTATCGGCGAGACGGTTTTTATTGATGGGTTGCCTTTTAAAATAATCGGAGTGATGCCAAAGAAAATGCAAACCGCCATGAACCAGGGACCCGACGACCGTCGGGCAATCATTCCGTTTTCAACTTTTAAAAGTATTTATGGCAACCGTTACCTCAATGAGCTCATCGTCAAACCGGCTCAGCCCTTGGAAAGCCCCAAAGTGATTTCAGAAGTCCGACGAATACTGGCTCGCAAATATCAATTTGATCCCAGCGATGAACATGCCATTCGCATTTGGGATTTTATCGAAGCTGAAAAAATCGGCGCGCGTGTTTTCAAGGGTATTAATATTTTTCTAGCTGTCATCGGCGCAATGACATTGGTGATTGCAGGTGTTGGCGTTGCTAATATCATGTACGTGGTGGTCAAGGAGCGAACCCAGGAAATCGGCATCAAGCGCGCCATTGGCGCCAAACGACGGCATATTATTTTTCAATTTATTTTCGAGTCGTTGCTGATTTCGTTGGTCGGCGGCGGTCTCGGATTATTGATCGCGTCAGCTATCATTCAATTAATGTGGTCGATTCCAGCGCAAGATGGCGCCATGCAATTTCTTGGGCGACCGCTGATGTCTGATAGCGTGGTGCTCGTTGCCATTAGCTTGCTGACGCTGATCGGACTTTTGGCGGGATTATTTCCGGCGCGAAAAGCAGCCAGCATTGATCCGGTGGAAGCGTTACGCTATGAATAATAATGTGAATGACCAGTCGAAAATGTCAGATTCAAATAAATGGATTTTTGAAATAGTTGAGAAGATGCATCTTTGCATCACATAAGCGTTAGTTAAAAATTCTAACTTACAGTAAATAATCATAGTTATATAT
>DSAU01000260.1 GCA_011046315.1 bacterium | reverse complement strand
TATCTAAACCGTGCTAATGAACGTCACACCGTTAATTAGATTTAAAGCTAAATTATTTATCAATTTAAAAAATAGCATCAATATGCCAAATTCTGCAGGTCGTAACTTCATTTTGATTTTTCAAATATTGCAGAAAATATTTTTGTTAATTCAGTTGCTTCCTGAAATAATTTCTGTCCCTCTTCATTTTTCAGTGCGTTGGTTTCATTGATCAAACGAATCCAATAAGCACTTTCTTTGGCTTCTTTTCGACTGATTTTTATTCTCATTAGAAAGTCTTTCTTGCTCAAAGCTTCATTCGCTTCCCGATAATTCGCTCCAACCGATCCTGACGATTTAATCAACTGCCTGGAGTCTTCATAATTTGCTGTTGTATTCGGTAAAGATTTAACAAAAAATCTGACATTTTTCGCAAACTGAAAAGTTCGCTCTTCAAGATCATAGACAGGTTTTGAATTTGACTTTTGATCCATTGTGATTTGTTTGTTTTTTGGTTTTTGATTTTTGCTATTTATAAATCTCAATCAAATTTTCCGGCAAAACCGGAATCTGATTAAACTCTTTCCCGAAAATCATCCACAGCGCTGAAACAACTGCCGGCGCAGCGCCGACCATCGGCAATTCACCGAGCCCCTTGGCGCCGAACGGTCCGAAGGCATAAGGGTTTTCTAAAATGTTCACCTCAAATTCAGGCATTTCGGTAGATGTTGGGATGATGTAATCGCTAAAACCTGTCACATCAAATTTGCCGTCCTGAAGCCCCACTTTTTCATAAATTGCATAGCCGATTCCCTGCAGCGAACCGCCCTGAATTTGTGCCACTGCTTGATCGTAATTGATGGCTTTGCCGATCTCGTGGGTTGTGTAAAAACGTCTAACCTTGATCTCGAATGTAACCGGATCGACCTCAACTTCTGCCACTGCCGCAGCCCAGGAATAGACCGGGTATGCATCGCCTTTCCAAAGCTTATCGTCAAATTGAATATGCGGGGGATGTTGATATTTTTTTTCAA
Source organism: bacterium (assembly GCA_011046315.1). GTDB lineage: Bacteria > Zhuqueibacterota > Zhuqueibacteria > Thermofontimicrobiales > Thermofontimicrobiaceae > Kaytiofontadaptatus. The sequence goes on along the minus strand of DSAU01000260.1, from coordinate 7,003 downwards.
CAACAAGCAGCGCATACTCGGCGGCTGCCTCGCGAAACGGAATCGTCTTCGTCTCTCCACCATGAAAAATACCGTCCCGATATTCAAATTCAACGCCATAACTTTGCTTCAATTGTGCTTTAAGGCGATTAATGATCTCCTGCGCTGCATCTGTCAACAGGCTGCCGATCACCATGGTGCTGCGCGAGGCTACTGTCGGACCTGAATTGGGTACATTATCGGTGTTGACATCACCAAGTTTCACCTCCGAGATATCAATCTGCAATGACTCGGCTAAAATTTTTCGAAATGCTGTTTGCAGCCCCTGTCCCATTTCAGTTTGCGCCGAATAGATAACCACCATTCCATCCTTTTCAATCTCTACCCGGATTTTTCCTTTGATCACATTTTCCCCGGTCCCGGTAAAGCCGGCGCCATGAACCGAGGATGAGATGCCAATGCCGAATAGCCTGTCTGAAAGATGAGCTTTTGGAAACTGACCGCGGCGCAATCGCTCCAAAATCGGCCGATTTTGTTTTCGATAAATTTCATACTTGTGCGCATACTGGCTCTGTTGTACTACATCATCAAAAGTCTCGTGCGCAGACACACTTTCTGTCAACACCTGGCCGGTTGGCGTCTGCTGTCCCGGTCGAATCAAATTTTGTTTTCGAACCTGAACTGTTGGCAGATTCAGTTTCAATGCTATTTTTTCGATCAACATCTCCATGGCAAACACAGCTTGCGGTCCGCCAAAGCCACGAAAGGCGCCAGAGGGCGAGGTGTTGGTTGCCACAGCTTTGGCGTGAATACGAATATTGGGAACATGATAACAGTTAGTCGCAGTAAGCGCTGCCCGTGATAAAACCACTGGCGACAGGGTGCAGTAAGCGCCGCCGTCCAAATAGATCGTCAGATCCAGACCCAGGATTTTACCCTGTTGATCAACATAGGCTGTGTCGCGATGGTAAGACGGGTGTCTTTTAGTCGTAAATTGAACATCCTCCTCGCGATTGAAAAAAATCGCCACTGGTTTGCCAGACTTTACTGCCAGCAAAGCCGCATGCCCGGCAATCAACGAAGGATAATCCTCCTTGCCACCAAAAGCACCACCTGTCGGAACATGAATCACGGTAATTTGCATTTCATTGTTAAACATGTTTTCGACTGCCGTTTTGACATAGAATGGGCACTGCATGGAACCGCGGATAATCACCCGTTGATCTTCCGGAATGGCGACAATTCCCTGCGGCTCCAAATAAAGGTGCTCCTGAAAACCAGTGCGAACCTCAATCGAGATCACCTGTTCAGCCTGGCTTTTTGCAGCTTCGAGGTCTCCTTTTTCGATCACAATTTCCTTGAAAATATTATTATCACCAAATATTTTGACCTCACTGCTTTCCGAAGCCAGCACATCTAAAACATGAGGCAACGGCTGATATTGAACCTGAACATGATTCAACGCAGAATTTACCAAATCCTGAGAAGGAGCTGCAATCAAGACCAGCGGTTCACCCATATACCGCACCTCATCCATCGCCAAAAACAGCATGTCATTCTCCAACATGGCGACTTCATTATTCGGGACATCCTCTGCTGTTACCACAGTTACCTGATCCCAATCAAACTCTTGATCGAAATCTATCTTAACGATCCGTGCATGGGCGAACGAGCTGCGAACTGTGCCAGCGTACCAAAGGTCTGCTAATTTCTCATCGCGAATGTATCGTGTCTGCGCTCGAATTTTTTCTGCTGCATCCACCCGGAAATTTTTTGGATTCGGTTTCATGGTTACCTCGTTTTTGTATAATCAAACATTGATCCATCTCAAATGTTTTTAGCGAATGAATTCTTCCGCTGACAACTCAAAGTTTTGTTTTATAGATAAGATTCCTCAGTAAAATAATCCGTATCGATTCGTTTGATTTCATAAGCTGCAATCTTATTCACGCCAATATCAAAATCTATCATTAAATTTGAAAGCTGTTCACCATCAATTAGCACAATTTTATTTTCGATCATCGATGCATATTCCTCCGCATCTTTTGAAAAAGATGAAGTTGTGATAAATATTCCTTTTTTTGCCCGTTGACCCTGCAAAGCGCCAGCAAACTTTTGAATTTCAGGTCTGCCTACAGTTCCTTCCCAGCGCTTTGCCTGAATATAAATTACGTCCAGACCAAGTTTATCCTCTTTGATAATTCCATCGATACCCCCGTCACCAGTTTTGCCGATCGTTCTGCCGGCATCTTTACGTGAGCCGCCATATCCCATTTTGAGTAATAATTCAACGACCAATTTTTCAAAAAATGTCGCCGAGCAAGATTTTATCTGTTCTAAAAGTGAATTTGATAAATCTTCATGTAACTGTTGATAACCATATTCCAGATACTCTTCAGGTGTTTTTCTCGTGTCAAGTTCATCAGTTTCAGAAAATCTTTCAGCTCCGCCAATGCTTTTTTTGCTTTTGTTTTTCATAAATTTTCGAAATTGTTTAAATTGTTTCAGAAAGTCGTTGTCAATTTTCTCTGGACTCTTATTTAATGTTTTGATTCCGCTCTCAGTTATCTTAAAATATCCACGTCTCGGCGACTCGATCAAACCAGCTTTTTTCAAATATACCTTCGCCCAGGAAATGCGATTTAAAAAAACCAATTGTTGACCACTTGGGAGCAATTCCTTCCTTTCTTCTTCTGTCAAATTGAATTCATTTGCAAGAGCATCAAAAGTTTCTCTGGATGATCTTATCTTGTTATCGCTCAAATGTTTTAACAGAGGAAGCATGATAGTTTGATAATCAGGTATTGCCATTTTCGCACCTCATTTAGTAGAATTGAAGGAAGTATAAACTGGTTAAAATTATTTTTCAAAACATCGTCTCTATTCCTGTGTTATTTTATGTCAAAATACGCTTTCCACTCATCAATACTCCTCGATTCAACCGGCCGATTCCAGCATTCCAAAGACGCCAAATCCTTTAATCCATTGCCGGTCAATAACAGCATGATCCTGTCATTTTTTTCGATAAATTTTTCCCGGCGAAGTTTAAAATATCCTGCCAAACTGGCTGCGGCTGCTGGTTCAGTCAAAATCCCCATCTTTTGTGAAATATACTTCTGAGCGGACAAAATCTCTTCATCGGTAACCGAGATCGCTTCTCCCGCAGTTTCCTCAACCGACCGGGCAGCCAAATATAAATTACGCGGCGCGCCGGCACAGATGCTATCGGCAATTGAGCTTGCAGCCCTGAATTCAAAAACGCGACTTTGCAAATACCGAACCAGCGCATCGCTGCCGTTTGACTGTACCGCGATCAATTTCGGCATTTGTTTGATCCAACCCAATTGCTTCAGCTCCCAAAATCCTTTGTAGATCCCACTAATAATAACGCCGTCGCCCACTGGAATGAAAATAATATCCGGAACATCCCCGTGCATCGACAGAAATATGTCAAACGCCGCCGTTTTTTTTCCTTCGATGGTCAGCGGATTGTAAGCAGTGTTTCGGTTGTACCAACCTTTGTCCTGGGCGAGTTCGAGGCAGAGATCAAACGCCTGATCATAATCGCCATCGACCAGATAGATATTCGCGCCATAGGCTTGAATTTGCAAACGTTTCGCCTCGGGAATTTTTGCCGGTGCAAAGATGTGGGATTTTAATCCGAGTCGGGCGCAAATACCGGCTAATGAAGACCCTGCGTTTCCGGTGGATGCAGCCGCAATCTCGGTAATCCCCAATTGTTTCGCTTTCAGCGCCAAAAGAGTGGAAGCGCGGTCTTTGAAAGAAAGGGTGGGATTTCGGCTGTCATCGAAAATGTAAATTTGTCGATCATCAATTTTTTGGATTAAAGTCGGATGCTGATTGAGTATCAGTTTCGCTAATGATTGGGAAACAGTTTTTGTGAACGATTTATGATTGTATTCAAGCGGATAAAGCCAGGGAAAGTCCCAGAACGATCCAGGTTTTAAATCAAGAATAGCAGCAGCTTTCACCTTCCTTGCGATTGCTGCATAATCATATTCAATCAGCAGCACACCTTCCAGCGGTCTATTTTTTTCTGCTTTACCGCAGTCAGGGCAGAGGTAAATGAATTTCTCCTCAATTGTCGCTTTTGAAAAAGTAGCGTTACATTGTGAGCATTTATAATGGTAGTGGTTCATAAAAATTATTCTTTCGATTTTACCGACCCTACCGATGCCATCCCTCCAAGGGATGGCATCCGTAAATCACAATATCAACGACAACAAAGCCTTCTGCACATGCAGACGGTTTTCAGCTTCTTGATAAACTACCGAATGAGGTCCATCGATCACCCCGGGGGTGACTTCTTTGCCGCGATCGGCTGGTAACGGATGCATGTACAGCGAATTCTTTTTCGTCAATTCCATTCGTTTTTCATCGCAAATCCAATCCGGATATTTATCAATCAACGCCAGCCCCTGTTTGGCATCAAGGGTGTGCATCAATGGTCCCCACGATTTGGGAATAACCACATCCGCATCCTCAAAAGCATGCTCCATCTGATTGGTAACGGAAAACACCGTACCGCTCTCTCTGGCGTTGCGTTCTGCCTGCTCAATGACCTCTGGCATCAATTGAAATTCCGGTGGATGCGCCAGTGTAACATCGATCCCGAAGCGGGGCATCATCAAAATCAAACTTTGCGGAACCGACAATGGGCGCATATAATTCGGCGCATAAGTCCAGCTCACGCCCAGTTTGAGCCCCCTGGTATTTTCACCAAAATGTTCCATGATGGTAAAGTAATCTGCCAAAATCTGGGCAGGGTGATAGACGTCGCATTGCATATTCACAATGGGCACAGCGCTGGCTGCCCGCAACTCTTCGAGATAGCGGTTGCCTTGACCGAATTTGCAGAATCGCACCGCAATCCCCTGCAAATATCCGGATAAAACTTTTGCCGTATCTCTGGCGCCTTCGCCGTGAGAAATCTGCATCGTTTCCGGCGCGAAGTATATGCTGTGTCCGCCGAGCTGAGTCATTGCCGATTCAAACGATGTCCGGGTGCGCGTTGACGGATCGAAAAAAATCATGCCCAGCGATTTACCTGCATGCTGCCGGCTGAATTTTCCCCGGGCGAAATCCAATTTCAGTTGTTTCGCCAGCTCGAATATTGTTTTTAATTCCTGTATTGACCAGTCCTGAGTGGTGATAAAATGTTTGCCCTTTAATGCTGTGTTCATAAATTTACACTCCTCGATTAGCCTTTTTATTGTAGTAAGATTATAAAATTCAGATCAAATTTTGAATTAAGGAAAAACTTTAATTCCGCTGAAAAGTGGGATTAATAATTAAACACCGAAAACACTGAATGCACTGCAACCTGAATTATTCACAAATTTGGGCTGAAGCTCACCTGATCGAACAAGGGGCTAACCATAGCTTTAAGTGTTTGTCTGAAAAAGACTTTCATTCGCCCTTTACTGTCATTGCGATCACGTTTCATCGGGAGAAGTAATCCTTTTATTATCAAGAGATTGCTTCGGCACTCCGTGCCTCGCAATGACAATGTAAGGAGCTATTTTCGGACAGGTACTTAAAGCCGGGGTTAGCCAAAATCTGTATAACAGTTGGACTTTAGTCCAGAAAATACAATGTTTTTTCAAATATACTTTAACTACGAATTGATTCTGATAACACAAACGGAAATAATGTATAAAATTTTGTCGCTGTCAGTAAATCCGCCAGATTTAATTCCTCGCGTGAGGAGTGCGAAAGCTCCTCCTTGCCGGGCGCGAATCCGATGGTAGGAATTCCAAAATGACCGGCTGTTGCCACGCCGTTGGTTGAAAATGCCCAGCTTCCCAGGCGGGCAGCCGCATCCAGTACGGTTAAAGCCGTTTTCATACCGGCGCGGGTCAATATATCATTTTCATCAAGCAGCCAGGTCGGATAATATGCTTCCTGCTGAAATTCTGTGCCTTTCCAGCTTTTTCCCTCGAAAACCGGGATCGAAATCGATGCACCGACTTCCAATTTTTCGACTAAATTTTGCAATTGCAGCAGCGCAGATTCCCTGGTCTCCCCGAGTGTCAGCCGCCGATCCAGATGAATTTCGCAGAAATCCGGCACCGAACAGAGCGACGGCGCCCGTGTGACCACCTGACTGACCGTGATCGAACCTTTGCCAAGCGGCTCAACAATCGGAAGATTTTTATCCAATTGCTCGATTGCAGAAATAATCGGCGTCATCTTATAAACAGCATTGACGCCCTGTTGGTTATGGGCGCCATGAGCGGACTTTCCGGTGGTGGTAATTTTTATTTCCATTCTGCCGCGCTGACCACGATAAACCTGCAGATCAGTCGGCTCGCCGAGCAGCACATAATCCGGCTTGATGTTCTCATTTTGAATCAAATGAAACAGCGGATAGCCATCGGCGTCTTCCTCGATGACCGATCCCACTACATACAGTGTAAATGGCAATTCATTGCTGTTCATCATCGATTTCAGAATCTGTCCCGCCATTAAAAATCCAGCCATTGCCGGTTTCTCATCCACCGCGCCCCGGCCGTAAATTTTGCCGTGGACAATTTTGCCTTCGAACGGCGGGTGTTCCCATTTTTCATCTTCGGTGACTTTCACCGTGTCGATATGGGCGTCAAACAATATTTTCATTGGACCGGCGCCAATGCGCCCCACCGCATTTCCCAGCCCGTCAATAAATGCCTGGTCAAAACCGAATTCATTCATTTTATTGACAATAAATTTAACGATCTGTTTTTCTTCACCGCTGTAGCTGCGGATTTGGATGAGCTGTTGCAGTAACAAATTCAATTGGTTTTGGCGTTTTTCGAGCAATGCAAATGAATCAGCAACAATCTTTTCTTTTTTCACAATTCGACTCATGGTATGTTAAATAGCGGCCGTCCGAAAATGTAACATAAGCTTCCAGCTTGCGACGAAAACCTTAGCTAATTCCTTATTTTTATGTGCAAGCAAGATGCTTGCTTTACAAATAACGGCAATTTTCGGACAGACAGGCACTAAATATTCTTTTGAC
>DSAU01000082.1 GCA_011046315.1 bacterium | reverse complement strand
TCATTCCGGCATGTTTTTAGCCGGAATCTCCTGAATATATGTGCAAATTAATATTTAAAAGTTCTATTCTTGAGATTCCGGCATTCCGCTTCGCTCCAGCCGGAATGACAGGTGAACTATTACATTTTTTCAAGCTGATTACCCGATCTGCAATGAAAATTGACCACCGAAAAATGAAATATTTTTCATGATTTTAACCGAAATTATGCTTGATTTTTTCAATTTTATTATATAAATTCGGCTCAAAATAACATATCAGGAACGAAAATTAAGATGGGGTTTCGATGAGAGAGATGAAACAAAAAATTGCCGGTGATCAAACTTCACTGTTTTTTTATCAGTCAAGTCAACAATTTTATCAAAAACTGCTGACAAAAAGACAATCATTGTCTAACTTGAATCGCTCATTGATCATTCTCGATTTGCTTAAAAAACTCATCCCATTGTTGTTGGCTGAGCGCGTCGGCGCCAGCCTCATTCATTCATTAACGCTGAATTTAACCCACATTCCAATGTTTCAAGAAGATGATTGGGATGAAGAAAACTGGAGTGATGAAGATTGGGACGATGAGGATGATTGGGACGAAGAGGATGAATGGGACGACGAGGATGAAGAATGGGATGATGATGATGATCTGGAATGGAATTCTGATGAAGAAGAAGAAGAAACTGATGATCTCGAAACCGATATTGGCATTAGCGACGATGATGATGATTGGAATTAGATCAATCTTTTTTTTTCTTCACAATAATTTATTAAGGCATGAGTTAAACGAAAACAGCGAGGTGAAGCAATACACCTCGCTGTTCTATTTTTATAAACTTCTGCATTGTGCTACTATTTCTTATCATCATCCACGACTTCGTAATCTGCCTCTTCAGCGTCAGTGGTTTCTTTACTTTCAGCCTGTGCCGCGTCAGTATCAGCCGTCTGTTGTCCAGCCGCCTGCTGCTGTTGATACAACTTTGCCGAAACTTCATTCCACGCCTGATTTAACCCGTCGAGACTGGCTTTAATGTCGTTAACATTATCGGTTTTCATCGCTTCTTTCACCTTGTTGACGCCGGTTTCGACTTTGTCTTTTGAGTCGGCATCCAACTTATCGCCCATTTCTTTTATATTTTTTTCGGTTTGATACACCAGTTGATCGGCTTGATTCTTCGTATCAATCAATTCCCGTTTCTTTTTATCGTCCGAGGCATGTACTTTAGCATCATTCACCATTTTCTCCACTTCTTCTTTGGATAAACCGGTAGAAGCTTCAATACGAATTGATTGCTCGCGATTGGTAGCCTTGTCTTTAGCGGAAACATTCAAGATGCCGTTCGCGTCGATGTCAAACGTAACTTCAATCTGTGGAACACCCCGCGGCGCCGGCGGAATTCCATCGAGATGAAATTTTCCCAGCGTTCGGTTTCCGCTTGCCATCTCGCGCTCTCCCTGCAACACATGAATTTCCACCGATGGCTGATTATCCGAAGCCGTGGAAAAAATTTCAGATTTCCGGGTGGGAATGGTTGTGTTTTTTTCGATCAGTTTGGTGAACACACCACCCAATGTTTCAATTCCCAGAGACAATGGAGTTACGTCAAGCAGCAGCACATCAGAAACATCACCAGCTAACACACCAGCCTGAATCGCCGCGCCAATGGCAACGACTTCATCGGGATTGACGCCTTTGTGCGGTTCTTTGCCAAAAATTTCTTTCACGATCTGTTGAACTTTGGGCATTCGGGTTGAGCCACCAACCAGCACCACTTCGTCAATCTGATTCGCCGATAAACCAGCATCTTTCAGCGCTATTTTGCACGGTTCAACCAACCGCTGGAACAGATCCTCACAAAGTTGTTCAAATTTAGCTCGGGTCAAAGTCATGTTTAAATGTTTGGGACCGGTATCAGTTGCGGTAATAAATGGCAGATTGATGTCGGTTTGGCCGGTGGTTGACAATTCGGTTTTTGCCTTTTCGGCAGCCTCTTTAAGGCGCTGCAACGCCATCGGATCTTTGGACAGATCCACCCCCTCTTGTTTGAGAAATTCATCCACCAACCAGTCGATAACACGCTGGTCAAAATCATCACCGCCGAGGTGAGTGTCGCCGTTAGTGGATTTCACTTCAAAAACGCCGTCTCCGATTTCGAGAACCGAAATATCAAACGTTCCGCCGCCAAGATCAAAAACAGCAATCTTTTCATCCTTTTTCTTATCCAATCCATAAGCAAGCGAGGCGGCAGTCGGTTCATTAATAATTCTTTTAACTGTCAGCCCGGCAATCTCACCGGCTTCTTTGGTGGCTTGACGCTGGCTGTCATTAAAATATGCAGGAACCGTAATCACTGCTTCGGTTACTTTACTGCCCAGATAATCTTCAGCCGTTTGCTTCATTTTCTGGAGAACCATGGCTGAAATTTCCTGAGGCGAATATTCTTTGTCTGTAATTTTGACACGCGCGACGTTGTTTTTACCCTTAATCACTTTATACGGAACTTCATCGATTTCCTGGGCAACTTCCTCATAGCGCCGCCCCATGAATCGCTTAATGGAATAAACTGTGTTCTGCGGATTGGTTACTGCCTGTCGCTTCGCAATTTGGCCGACCAACCGCTCACCATCTTTGTTAAATGCCACTACCGATGGCGTCGTTCGTCCGCCTTCTGAATTTTGGATAACAACCGGTTCTCCACCTTCCATTACTGCGACACATGAATTGGTTGTCCCAAGATCAATTCCAATAATCTTACCCATGAAAAAACCTCCTTCATACGTTGTAATTTTTTACTGCCGTAAAATGTCTGTCAATTTTTATGCCTGGCAAAATACTTTTCAAAGCTTAAGCCTGCTGACCCATTTTATTCTCTGGATGAGCGTGCAGACTTTTTATTTTTTTGTTTGATCAGCGCAAAATCCATGCCATTAACAAGATAAAAAAGGCAAGTTCGTAATCGTATAATTTATTTAACGTTACAGACTTGCCTTGAATCATTACAGAATTTTGGTGCCGCCTGAAAATAGTTATTGTGACTTTTTGACAGTAATTTATGTCAGGCGTATCAGGCGACCTTTTTGTCAGTCTTATTTGATGATGAATCTGAACCTTTGGATGTTGAACCCTCTGTTTTTTTCTTGTCGTTTCGATACTTTTCACTACGATAATCTGTGCTATAAAAACCATGCCCTTTAAATATAAATCCGTTGCCGCTACCGATCAGTCTCCTCAATTTTCCTTGACATTTAGGGCAGGTGGTCAATGGTTCGGAAGTAATTGATTGAAATTTTTCAAATTGATGCCCGCAATCATCACAGATGTAGTCATAAGTTGGCATTGCTGTACTCTCCTTTAAAATTAATAGCTGAATATCGATCCCGTTTAACCGTTGCTTTGAGATTTTGTTCATTTGGTATTAGGATCAAATTTGAACAAACTTAAAAAAATAATAGCATTCTCAAATCTATTATTTTTCACCCAACAAACCTCATTCATCTGACATGCGTATGGTCACGTAATAATTGCTTATAGTTTCACCGACACGTTTTTTCAATCTAATAACCAACACATCGCCTTTATCGACCTTATTTACAATTCGATTGTAATCGCGAACACTTTCAACTGGATGGCGATTAATCGATGAAATCAAATCACCTTCTCTCACGCCTTTGCGATAGGCCTGACTGGTTCTTTCGACTTCGGTAACCAGTACTCCACTCAGTCCTTCATAACCGGAGCGCCGCGCCAGAACATCGGTGAGGTTAGTTACCTTAATTCCTAGTTTTTCAGTCTCTTTTTGGGCTATCGCCTTCTGCGGTTTATCATCAGGTCGCTCTGCGAGTTTCACTGTAATATCAAGGTATTTTCCGTTACGAAAAACCTTTAAAACAACTTTTGAATCCGGCTCATATTCAGCAATACGTAACCTGAAATCAACGTCGTCATTGATCGGGTTCCCATTAATAGCAACCACAATGTCCTCTTCTTTAATACCGGCTTTATCCGCTGGAGTCCCTTTTTCGACACTGGCGATCAACGCGCCTCGTTTCTCTTTCACTCCAAAAGCCTCGGCCATTTCCGCATCGAGCGCTTGCGGAATAACTCCGAGATACCCCCTCACGACATATCCCTTTTCGATCAACATATTCATCGCATGTTTTGCCATGTTGATCGGAATTGCAAAACCAATACCCTGAAAACCACCGGATCGCGACATAATAGCGGTGTTAATTCCGATTAATTCTCCTCTCAAATTAACCAGTGCGCCGCCGCTGTTACCAGGATTGATAGCTGCTGTGGTTTGAATAAAATCCTGGTAGTACGTGCCAGTGCCGATACCAGAGCGACCCTTCGCGCTGATAATCCCGTTGGTAACGGTCGCCTGCAACTCTTTGCTGAACGGATTGCCAAACGCAAGCACAATTTGTCCCACTTCGATTTTGTCCGAATCTCCGATTTTCGCATAAGGTAGATTTTTCCCTTTTATTCGAACCACTGCCACATCGGTTTTATCATCCCTGCCGACCAACTCCGCTTCATATTCTTCTTTATCCGTGGTTAGCACCCGAATCTGATCAGCCTGCTGAACCACATGGTTGTTGGTTAAAATGTAACCATCTGCACTGACAATCACACCGGATCCCAACCCTTCCTGTACAAAAGTACGTTCACGTTCTCTGCCGTCATCTTGTTGTTCTCTCCTTCTTCCAAAAAAATCGAAAAGATCACCGCCGAAAAAATCCCGCCAGGGGTCGAACATCCGGTATTTGATATATTTTTCACTAGTGATGGTAACAACCCAGGGTTTAACTTGTTTTGAGACATTAATGTAGGCTTTTTCAAGCGCGAACAATGCATCGACATCATCGCTGTCGATGGAATAACTATCCGTACTGCCACTACTCGCCAGTGCCGGCTCGTCTTCACTTGTCGCAGGATCGACAGCCATTAGCTCGGAATTGGCGGCGGTTTTGTCATCGGAAGCCACGCTGTTAAAGATCAAATTAAAATTCGTTGAAATAACCAATCCAACGATAATCCCCAGAAACACTGCGCTGACAATTATGAGTGCGTTTCTTTTTGAGGTAGCCATTTTTTTCCTCCTCGATATTTGATTATTGAATTTTCCACATTATTATTGACGAAAATAGAACCAGCGATTCAACCATTTGTGAAAAATGGCTCGCCGTTCTCCTTTTAATTATGCGCTTTGCTATTACTACGGTTTATTACTTTTATAGTTACATATTGATCGCCAGTAACTTTTTTAGACTGAATTCCGTGCCCCTTCAAACGAAACATCTTTTTATCACGGGTTCCGGCGGGCACTTTTAATTCCACCTTTTTATTATTGACTGTCCGAATTCGAATTTTGGTTCCTTTTTCAGCCTTTAAATTATCAATCGGTACTTCACAGTAAATATCGTTACCCTTTCGTTTAAAAAATCGATGGGGAGCAATTTTTACTTTGATAATTAAATCGCCCTTGGCGCTTTTGATCGTACCGTTATTTCCCAATCCTTTAAGCCGGAGCAACGCGCCGTCCTCCACGCCTTTTGGGATATTTAGCGCCAGTTTTTTTATTCTATTGACATCGCCGCTTCCCTGGCATTTTGAACAGGGCTTATCAATAATGATTCCCCTTCCCATGCACCTGGGACAGGTTCGATTTACTGCAAAAAATCCCTGAGCTAACGAGATTGTGCCCCGTCCCTGACATTGAGGGCAGGTCTTGGGACTGACGCCTTTTTCAGCGCCGGTGCCATTACAGGCATCGCATTTGTCGATAACATTTACCGAGATCGTTTGTTTCCCCCCGGAAACAGCGACATCAAAAGGTATAATAATATCAGTGTATCGATTTTTCTGTGTCTGGTAACCGCGAGAGCTGCGGCGGCGACCCTGATCAAACATATCACCAAAAATATCCCCCAATCCGCCAACGTTGAATAATTCTTCAAAAATGTTTCCACCGAAGCTCTGTCTTCCGGAAGCCCCTCTTCGCGAAAATTGTCCAAAGTCAAAATCACCAAAATCAAAACCACCGGCCTGACCGTCCGAAAAACCGTATTTTCTCATCTGATCATACTTTTTTCGTTTCTCCGGATCGCGTAAAACGTTATAGGCTTCAGAAATTTCTTTGAACCGGTTTTCCGCCTGCTTATCGCCTCGATTGGCGTCGGGATGAAACTTTTTCGCCAAATCACGATAAACGCGCTTGATCTCATCTGGTGCCGCGTTTTCAGATACACCCAATGTATTATAATAGTCTTTTCCGGGCATTGCTCAATATCACCATACTAACTTTTGATTTTATTAACTTTTACCTGCGCCGGTCGCAATAGTTTTTCCTTGAATAAATAGCCCTTTCGCCATTCTTCAACAACCACCCCGTCCGGCTTTGTTTCATCATTTTCCACCAATAGCGCCTCATGATAATTGGGATCAAACTGCTCTCCGACAGATTTAATTTGAGATAGACCCTGCGCTTCGAGTGTGAATTTTAAATTTTGATGAATCAATTTAATCCCATTGCTAACTCCTTGGGTATCACCGTCGCTATGTTCGATCAGCCGGTCAAAATCATCAAGCACCGGCAATAATTTTGCTATTATTTGACTACGAAACAGATCGGAAAGTTCAACTCTTTCATTCGCTACTCTTTTTTTATAATTTGCAAACTCTGCTTGCAATCGCATCAATCGCTCGCGATAACGGTTCTCAGAACTATGCTCTGATTGAAAACCAAATTGCTCCGGCGCCACATCGCTTTCCGGAACATTATCTATCTTGCCATTCACCTCAGAATTTTCTTCACTCATAATTTCGATTTCGCGAGAATTTTTCTCAGCATCATTCATCAGTTAACTCCACCATGATCAAAGTATTTACTTTACTTACGCTTGCTCAATTTTAATGTGCCTGGTTTTGGACTGTTCTTTCTTTGCTATTTCAATCTGCAGCACGCCATTGTTAAAATTGGCTGTTATCTTTTCTCTGTCAATTTCGCCTGGCAACTCTATCGATCGCTGAAATTTTCCATAGCAGCACTCGGTTCGATAATAATCATCCAGTTCGTCACGTCGTCTCTTTTCACCGCTTAAGATCAAATTATTTTCCTGAATCGTTAATTTGATATCTTCCTTTTTAACGCCGGGCAGCTCAGCAGTCAGCAGATAAGCATCGTTGGTCTCGGATAGATCAACTGGTGGATTCCATTTGTCTGGGCCAACTGAAGATTTTTCAACTACAAAATCATTAAACAGGCGATCTACCTCCCGTTTAAAACTGTCCATTTCAGGCCTTCTAAATCTGACGATAGCCATCTGTTTATCCTCCATTAAATTCCATAAATTTTACCGACAGTAATTATTGTGTTGAGTTTACAAACACTGTGCCAGTTTTTAAATCGAGTATAATAAATTGTTTTTTCATCAGTTACACTATTAAGGCAGTCGGTTAATATCAGCTCCATTTCTGTCATATTGGCAGAGTCAGAGAATTATTTTACAAATTATAATAAATTCAGCCAGCGAGAGGACGCGTTAGTTTGCCCATTTGCCGTTAATATTCATCTGGAGCAAGCTGAGGCGAGAATAATTAAAAGCAACGTCGATATTGGATTGTAGAAGCTGCGAGGTGACACCAACAACCTGTTTTGGGTACAGCCTTAGTTATTGGTGGAAATAGAAACTGATGCCATCGCTTTGTTTGTAAAATATATTAAAAATAGATGGCTTAATTTAAAAATTTTATCATCGGTCAAATAGTCATTTTATCAAGCGATGTCATCAGTAATCCACCAAAAGCTGATGTATTACTGCTTTGGAATGGTTTCGCTTGAAATTTCTATTAGTAACTGACAAGTTAAATTGTGTATTTTCTTGGCAAGATATTTTTTAATACCCATTGCATGTTATATCTTTTCAACGCCTTACAAAGGCTGTTTTTTCAGGCAAACTTTTTGGTGATAGCATTACGGAATTAGTTTCATTTTTAATTTTAAATTTTTAATTCCAGCTTGTCTGGCTTAGGTAAAGGT